>JAEKLK010000364.1 GCA_019509895.1 Betaproteobacteria bacterium
CAGGTCGTCGTCCCTCATTTCCGTCAGGTCGATCTCGTCCGAGCCGGCCAGCACATCATCGGAGAGGCCCTTCTTCGACTCGATCAAGGCGTCGATCTTTTCCTCGACCGTGCCCCGGCAGACGAACTTGTGGACCAGGACATTCCTCTTCTGTCCGATGCGGAAGGCCCGGTCCGTCGCCTGGTTCTCCACCGCCGGGTTCCACCAACGATCGAAATGCACGACATGGGAGGCCGCGGTCAGCGTCAGCCCCGAGCCTCCCGCCTTCAGCGACAGGACGAAGAACGGCACCGTCTCGTCTTCCTGGAAGGTCCGGACCAGCGCCTCGCGGCCCTTCACCGCGATGCCGCCGTGGAGCACCACACCGGGCCGGCCGAAAACCCCGCCCAGAAAGGTCGCCAGCGGCGCCGTCATCTCGCGGAACTGCGTGAAGACCAGCATCTTCTCCTGCCGGGCCGCCACGACCGTGGCGATCTCCCGCAGGCGGGCCCACTTGCCGCTGTCTTCCTCGGACCAGACGCCGTCGTCGAGCCAGTGCGAGGGATGGTTGCAGATCTGCTTCAGGCGCATCATCGTCGCCAGGACGATGCCCTTGCGCCGAATCCCGTCGGCGTCTTCCAGCGCGTCGGCCAGATCGGATACCGTCCGGGCGTAGAGCGCGGCCTGCTTGCGGCTGAGGGAGCAGTACGCCGTGACCTCCGTCTTGTCCGGCAGGTCGGCGATCACGGACTTGTCCGTCTTCATCCGCCGCAGGATGTAGGGGCGCACCAGCTCCCGCAGCGGCCCGTAGGGGTCGTGCGTGCGCTCGGCCAGCCCTTTGGCGTAGCCCGCGAACTGCCGGGCGGTCCCGAGCAGACCCGGGTTGATGAAATCGAAGATCGACCACAGATCGCCCAGGTGGTTCTCGACCGGCGTTCCGGTCAGCGCGATGCGCGCCTTCGCCTTGAGGGCCTTGGCCGCCCTGGTCTGCTTGGCGTCTGGGTTCTTGATCGCCTGCGCCTCGTCCAGGACGACGAGGCGCCAGTCCGTGTCGGCCAGCGCCGGCACGCGCAGCAGCGTGCCGTAGCTGGTGATCGCCAGATCGGCCCCCGCGAGCTCGTCCGGCGTGACCCGCCCGAGCCGGTCCGCCGTCATCGCCGACGGGTGCACGATCGTCGCCGACAGGCCGGGCGCGAACCGCTCGATCTCGGCGGCCCAGTTGGCGAGCAGCGACGCCGGCGCCACCAGCAGGCTCGGTCGTCGTTCCGC
>JAEKLK010000109.1 GCA_019509895.1 Betaproteobacteria bacterium
CGGCAGCCATCTGAAACGGCGCGGCGGGGTCGCCGCTATGGACGGGCAGACCCTGAGCCGCGAGGCCGTGGAAGACTGGCAGCGCCAGCGAACCGGTATCAAGGCGCCTGGCTCGCCAAACTGACGAGAGCCGTCCCGAACAGCCACGCGATGCGCTCGGGCCTGGCCGATGACAGTGAACGCGCCGTACTTGCTGCTGCGGTAAGGGGCAAGAGATGGGTACTCCGCTCGAACCACGCCGGTCTCGGTGCTCAAGGTCGACCCATTCGACTGATATGCGCTAAAACCCCCGCTGGAGCTTTGTGAGGAGGCAGTAGCAATGAAAAGACGGATGCTCGTCCTTTGGCTCGTTCCTTTGCTCGCCGCGTGCGCGGCGCCGGTGCCGCAGGGAGATTCGGCGGCGCAGGGGCAGCAGGCGAAACAAGTCGTGGTCCGCGATTACGACGCCGAGTCCATCACCGGCAGCCACCTGAAACGCCGCGCCGGAATCGCTGCGTGGGACGCGCAGACGCTATCCCCTGCGGCGCTGGAAGACTGGCAGCGCGGGCGGCCCGGCCCTTGTAATGGGGGTTGCCAGTAAGCGGCTTAGCCGCGGCGACCTTCGCTGCGGGCGCGCGACGGGCTGGGCTCACTCGGCATGCTTGCGGAGGCAATTTCTTGACGAGCGCGCTTCGTGAGCGACGCTTCATCGCGGCCGAGGCGCTGAAGCCGGGTGGCAGAGGCTAGTCAGAGCCTTTCCCTTAGCAGCGTCGCGATGCGGTCGGGCTTGGTGCCCGGCGGCAAGAAGGCGACGTACTTGCCGCTGCGATCGAGGAGGAACGTGAAGGCGGTGTGATCAACGGAATAGCCGCCTTTGCTGTCTGCAACTTTCTCGTAGTAAACCTTGTAGCTGCGCGCAATGCGCAGCGTGTCTGCTTCACTGCCGCGAAGCGCGATGAACGTCGGATGGAATGCGGCGGCGTACTCGCGCAGCACCGGCGGTTTGTCGCGCGCCGGGTCGAGCGTGACGAAGAGCGGCTGCACTTCGCTCGCGCGCTCGCCGAGGAGGCGCAGCGCGCCGCCGATCGCCGCGAGATCGGTCGGACAGACGTCGGGGCACTGCGCATAGCCGAAATAGAGCAGCACCAGGCGGCCGCGGAACTCGTCGAGCGAGCGTACGTGCCCGTTGGCGTCCGGCAGCGAGAACGGCCCGCCGACCGGCGAGCGTCCCGACATCAGCTCGCCCATGAGCTTCGCCGCGTCGTCGCGGCGCGGTTGTTGGGCGTGTGCGCTCAGGGCGGCGACGAGCGCCGCGGCGAGCGCTAGGCGCCGAATGTGAACTCCGTTCCGGTCGTCGAGGGCAGGTACTGCTCCGGCATCATCGCGCGCAGCGCGTCGGACATGCCTGGGCCGCTGCAGTGGAGCGGGATGATGACGTCGGGACCGAGCTTCTGCAGTTCGGTGACTGTCTGGCGCACGTAATCGTCGGGCGCCGGAAAGAGATGGAAGCCGCCGAGCACCGCGTGCACCTTCTTCACGCCCGAGACGTCGATCGCCTGCTGGACGCTGTTCACGATGCCGGCGTGGCCGCACGAGGAGATGACGACCAGCCCGCGGTCCTTCACGTTGAAGCAGGTGGCATGCTCGTTGAGGTGCTGGTCCTGCACGTACTCGCCTTTGGCCTTCGCATCCTCCGCCGGCATGTTGCAGCCGACGCCGTCGGCGCCGGGGTGATACGACACCTGTGTATTGGGCAGCACGCGCTCGAATGAACGGCGGGCGATGGTGCCGGTGGTGAAAGCATGGCCGAGGATTACGGTCGGTTGGTCGCATCTCACAACCTTGACTTTGAGCGCTTCGAGCTCGCGCCGATCGAGCACGCCCCAGTCGCTGAAGTGGCCGGGCGCGCCGCTGCCTGTCTTGCGGTTGCAGAAGTTGTCCTCGCCGCCGACGTAGAGCGTGAGATCGGCGGGCAGCCGGCTGCGGTTCGCCTTCAGGAAATCGACCAGGCCGCCGAAGTGGTCGAAGTGCCCGTGACTGAGGATCAGCGCCTGTGCTTTCGCCGGGTCGACGCCGATCACTTCCATGTTGCCGAGGTAAGTCTCGGGCGTGTAGCCGTAGTCGAGCAGCAGATTGCGAGTGTCGGCGCCCATGCGGGACTCGAGCGCGAGCGCCAGGCCCCATTCGTTGTGCAGCACCTTGCGATAGTTGGCACTCGACATGAAAGGCGAGCGGCGCACGCGCACGAGCTTCGACGCGGGCGCGCGCGGCGTGTCGTAGCTCGAATCGACCAGCACGCGCACCGCGACCGAGTCGACGCTCGGCACGCTGATGGTCTTCGATTGCGGCACGGCGGCGCGCGGCAGGACGCCGATGCCAACGAGCGCGGTGGAAGCAAGGACGAAGCGGCGGCGGCTGTTCATGGATCCTCCCCAGGATGGCAATGAGCAATCGCAGGATACTCCTGCGCCCATTCGGTGCCTGACCCCGAATTCAGGCTTCAGTCGGCCTTGGCGCCGGAGTCGCGCACGATCTTGGTCCACTTCGGAATCTCGGCGGCGATGTAGGCGGCGAATTCCTGCGGCGTGCCGCCGGCGACTTCGACGCCGAGCAGGTCCAGCCGCTTTCTCAGCTCCGGGTCGCGAAGCGCAGCGTTTATGTCCCGGTTCAGGCGCTCGACGATCGGCGCCGGCGTGCCGGCGGGGACGACGACGCCGTGCCAGGTGGTCGACTCGAAGCCCGGCACGCCCGCTTCCGCGACGGTCGGCAGGTCCGGCATGCTCGCCGAGCGCTGCGCGGTGGTGACGGCGAGCGCGCGCAAACGACCCGCCTTCACATAGGGAATCGCGGAGGCGGTGGTCGCGAACATCACCTGGCACTGGCCGGCAATGACGTCCGTAAGCGCGGGCTGCGCGCCCTTGTAGGGCACGTGCACCATGTCGACGCCGGTCATCGCCTTGAAGAGCTCGCCGGAGAGATGCGATGCGACGCCGGCGCCGGTCGAGGCGTAATTGAGCTTCCCCGGATGCTGCTTCGCGTACGCGATCAGCTCGCCGACCGAATGCGCCGGCACGGAGGGATGCACGACCAGCATGTTCGGCTGGATGCCGACCAGCGCCACCGGCGCGAAGTCCTTTACCGGGTCGAACGGCAGGTGACTGTAGAGCGCCGCATTGGTGGCGAGGATGCTGTTGTTGCCCAGCAGCCAGGTGTTGCCGTCGGCCGCGCTCCTCGCGACAACTTCCGCGGCGAGGTTGCCGCCGGCGCCCGGACGGTTCTCCACCACGACCGGCTGGCCGCGCGTCTCGGTGAGCTTTGCCGCCAGGGCGCGGGCAAGGATGTCGCTCGGCCCGCCGGGCGTAAAGCCGACGACGAAGCGCACGCTCTTTTCGCTCTGCGCCATCGCGAGGCACGCGGCAGAGGCAAGGCACAGCGCGAGCGCGATGCGGCGGAGGTCCATGAACCTGATGATCGCGCCCATTGACACTGCGCGAAAGAGCGTCGTAGCTTAGCTCGCGAAACCAACCGGGAGGATCCCATGCCGAAGCGCACCCTTGTCGCCGCTGTCCTAGCTGCCGTCGCTGCCTTCGGCGTGCAGGCGCAGGCACCGGCACCGGCGGCGAAGGCGATCAAGATGCAGTCGACCTGGCCGGCGAGCAATACGCTGCAGGACCACTTCCGCATCTTCGCCGAGCGCGTCGACAAGCTGAGCGTTCGAGGTGCTCGATGCAACCAACAAGAAGGTGCTCGATGGCTGGCACGCCATCTCGTACTACTGGGTCGGCAAGAATCCGGCGGCGGCGCTCTTCGCCGGGCCTCCGGGCGGGCCCTTCGGCATGGACCATATGGATTGGCTGGGCTGGCTGTACGTCGGCGGCGGCCTGCAGATGTGGCGCGATTTCTACCAGAACGACCTCAAGCTGAACGTCATCGTCTGGCCGGCGCATCCGTCGAGCCCGCAGGCGCTCGGCTGGTTCAAGAAACCGCTGAAGTCGGTCGCCGACTTCAAAGGCATGAAGTGCCGCCAGACCGGCCTGAACGCCGAGGTCTATGCGAAGCTCGGGCAGAGCGTCGTCAACATGGCGGGCGGCGAAATCGTCCCGGCGGCCCAGCGCGGCGTCATCGATTGCGCTGAATGGGTCGGCGGCGTCGAGGATCTGCGACTCGGACTGCCGAGCGTCTTCAAGTATCACTACACGCCGGGCATGCACGAGAACAACTCGGTCGGCGAGCTCGGCTTCAACCTCGATGTGTGGAAGACGTTCACGCCGCAGCAGCAGGAAGCGGTGAACTCGGCCGTCAAGGACACCTTCATTACCTGGATCACCCAATGGCAGAAGCAGAACGCGGACGCGATCG
>JAEKLK010000203.1 GCA_019509895.1 Betaproteobacteria bacterium
AGCACGCGGTTCGAGTTGAAGAGCGAGTCGGTGAGGCTGTTGTCCGCGACCATGAAGCCGCGAGAGAGCGCCTGGTCGTCGGCCCAGTTCTGCTCGGTGCGGAATTGCAGGCGCGGCTGGCCGGTGGAAGCGCCGAAGGTGTAGACCAGCTTGCCGTTCCATTGCGGCTGCGGATCGAGTGCCGTCCAGGGCTTGGACGGATCGAAGAGCACCGCGAGGTCGTAGATGCCGCGGTTCAGCGTGCCGCGCTCCACGCGTACGACGTACGGCACCGTCAACCCGTGGGTCGTGGTCGTCATCGCCAGATCCGGCGGCGTCGTGCCGCGCGTATAGGGCTTGAAGCAGTTGTTCGTCGGTGCCGCGGCCGGCGGACTCGGGTCGGGCAGCGCGTTCGAGCACCCGGCAGTTGTCGTGCGATAGAAGAGCTTGTACTCGGTCGCGATGTTGCATTGCGCATCGACCGCGAAGGTCGAGAGCCCGCTGGCGTTGGAGGCGGGCGTGTTGCCCGACGCAGCGACCGGCGTAGGCGTGGCGCAGATCCACGGCTGCGTCTGTGAGCCGAGCAGCACCGGTCCGCCGCTCGGATGGTTGGTGATGGTGAGCTTCGCCCGCGGCCGGCCTTTGCCCTGGCCGTTCGAGTCGGCAAGTAACTCGTTCGATCCGACCACGAGCCCGGTCAGCAGACCGCGCATTACGCGCGACGCGGCGTCGGTACGGAAGGTGCCCGTGACATCGCGGCCGTTGAGATAAAGCCGGACGTGCTGCAGTGGCGCGCTCTGCGGCACGACGACTTCCACCAGGGCGTCACCGCCGCTGATGAGATCGGCGCGGTTCGACAACGTCCGGATCTCGAACTGCCCGGAAGCGTTGTCCTTGGCGAATGCGACGATGGCAAGACAGCCCAACAGCGCGGCGAAGCCGCGCGCGATTACTGACATGATCTCCTCCCCCGGAGTTGTGGAACTAGTCTCTGCCCGCCTGCAGCGGGCTGTCAAGAAAAAAGGAAGGGCGCGCCCAGGCGGCGCGCCCTCGCCGTAGCTACCCTTTCCTAACGGCAGGCGTCAGGAACGCGCGACGACTTGCCTTTCTCGTCCCAGCGGTCGTTCTTTGGGTCGAAGACCTGCGGCGCGAGGAAGTCGTTGGGGTCGATGAGCAGGCGGAATTCCGGCCACTCGCTCTGCGGGAAGCCCATGGCGAGCGCCGTCTCGCGCCAGGCGATCTTGTGATAGATGCCGGAGCCTTTCTGCGCCACGTCGGTGATGTGACCGGGGTAGTAGACCTTGGGCTTCAGGTGCTGCGTGACCTTGATGATGTCGCGCTGCTGGTTCGCCGCCGCGCCAAGGCTGACGATGGAGCCCAGCAGCACATCGGTCGAGGGCAGCGTGTCCATGAGGTCGTACAGGCTGTGCCCGATCTTGCGCGCGAGCGCGAGCTTGTCGGCCGGCGTCGCGGGATTGTTGTACTCCGCGAGCGTCACGAGCCCCGGATCGCTGCCGATGCCTTCGGTCGCCGGCCCGGCGGAGTTCAGCCATGCGAAGCTGAAGTGATTGTCGCCGCGCAGCGTGAACTGATAGAGGATGGTGATCGCGCCGCCCGGAATTCCCGGCGGGCTGCCGAAACCGGTCGTGCGCGTGTCCATCTGCCCGGCCACCGGGGGATTGTTGGGGATGAACGATGTGAAGGTCGGGAACATCGCCGGATAGGTGACGGCCGGCGTAGGCGTCGTGATCGTGCGGCCGGCGTAGCGCGGATCGGCGAGATCGAAGAGCGTCGTGTGCATGAAGCTCGCGTCCTGCGGCGCGGTGCCCGAATGGACGAACTTGAACGCCAGGATGCAGACCTGCGGATCTAGCGCGTTGAGTCGCGTCGCCTTCGAACGGCCGGTGTTCTCGTCGTACTGCCCCGGCCGCGAGCCGGCCGGCACCACGTCGACGCATTTCACCGGGTTGGCGTCCGGGATCATCTTTACGCCGCCGTTCGCGGTGTTGGGGTCGTTCCACATGCGCTGCACGTCGAGCTGCATCACCTGGCAGGTCTCGGCGGAGGCGTAGATCGTCGCGCCGCTCCACTTGGCGATGAACGCCCCGTTGTCCGCGTGGTCGCCGTGGCCGTGGCCGAGGAAGATCGCCTCGGGCTTCGCGTCCGCGAGGTCTTTCGGCAGCACCGGGTTGTAGCGCCGATCGATCGGCGCCGTCGGCAGCTCGGGCCGCGTCAGGTAGCTGTCGAGCAGGATCACTCGCCCGAGCACCGAGGCCACGTAAGTCGTGTTGGTGGCCCAGGAGAAGATCACCTTCTCCTTGTCGACGCGGCCCTTCTCGTCGACGTTCTCGACGCCGAAGAGTTTCTGCCGTGCCTTGACGAGTGCGGCGCTCGCCGCGTTGTTGTCGTCGTCGTGATCGCGATCGTGCGCCATCGCGGCGCAGGCTGCGGCCACCATGGCCGCGCCCGCTACAAGCCTGAAAGGTTTCACATGCATGTCAGTCCCCTAATGTCCTGTTTGGTCAATCGTCGTCGTGATCGCCGCGCCGGTCGCCGTGCTCTTCGCGCGGCATGCGGCACTTGAAGTTGGCCGCGTCGTTGGTGCTGCCACTGCCGCTCCACACCGCCACGCGCGGATAGACACAGAGCGGCCGCGTGCGGTCGACCACGCCGCTGGTCAGGTGCGAGGCGATGACGCTCTTCGGCGCTTCGCCCTGCTCGACCCAGTTCTCCAGCGCGGTGAGCATGTCGAATGTGTTCGGCCCCGGGCCGCCCGAGCAGTGCTGCATGCCCGGCACCATGAACAGGCGGAAGAACTCGTTCACCCGCTCGCGTGCGTCTTGCTGATCGTCGCCATGGTGGCGCATGAAGTCCGCCACGCTCTCGAAGTAGTTGATGGTGTTGAGCGGCGAGATGTCCGGGTCGCTAAAGCCGTGGTAGACGATCAGCTTCGCGCCGCGGTGTTTGAGCGGCCGCAGGTCCGGGTCGACCGCGTCGAGCGACGGACCGACCTGGTGCAGCGCGAACAAGAGGTCGCTCTCGAAGTTGAACGTCATCGGGTCGTACGCCGGGTTGTTGAACACCATGTAGCGGAAGAAGCCGTCGGCGGCGAGCCAGTGCAGGCCGGTGAAGGGCGCCGAGCCGGTGGTCCAGGCCGCCCAGCCTCCGGCGCCGTCCTCCGCGCCGGGCACGAGCGGTGGATGCACGAGCGCGCCGCCGAGCGCCGCCGAATGGACGCCGGTCTGGATCTTGCGCACCGCCTCGACCTGCTTCGGCGTGAAGCACGTAGCCGGATCCTGTCCCGCCTTGCAGGCGAGCACCGACGGATCGAACTTGCACTTGCGCGGATCGTCGATCACGCCGTCGACGATGCCGTCGATGCCGTCGCACGCCGCGCGCGTCGCCGCGCCGAGGAGCGCGGTCTTGGAGGCCGGGATGTAGCTTTCCGGATCCTTGAGCGTCGCCATCGAGTACCAGAGGTGCGAGCCGGAGTAGAAGCGCGTCCAGTTGTTGGCCGGGTCGCCGGCGATCAGGCCATCGAAGTCCTCGGGATAGCGCTGCGCCTCCATCAGCCCCTGCTGGCCGCCTTTGGAGCAGCCGACGTAGTACGAGTAGTCCGGCTTCTGGCCGTAGAAGGCGCGCGTGATCGACTTGCCGTTCACCGTGGTGACATGCGTACCGCGATGGCCGAAGTCGGCGACGAGATCCGGGCGGTTGAGCGCCCAGGTCGAGTCGAAGGAGCCGGAGCTCACGTGCCCGGTGTCCGTGCTCGCCACGGCGTATCCGCGCGCGATCGCCGGGCGCATTGCGCTGTAGCTGATCACGCCCGCCGTGCCGCCGTTACCGACGAGCTGGAACTTGCCGTTCCAGCCTTGCGTCGGCAGCCACACCTCGAATTGCACTGCCGGCTTGGTCACACCAACGACGCGGCAGATCGGCAGCGCCACCGTGCCGACGGGGTTCGGGTTGGCGCCGGCGGGCAGCTCCTGCGCCAGGCTGATCGCGGTATCCGGAAGCGCCAGCGCCGCGAGTGCCGCGCAGCTCTGCGGCTTGGCCGCCGAGGCGGCCCCAGCGCCGAGCGCGAGAGCCATCGCCGCGACGGCGAGTGTTGCGTGCAATTTCATGTGTCTCTCCTCTATCAATGCAAACGGCGAAGCGCCGCTTCGCCGTTTGTCCAACTGCGTTTCGCTAGACGACGCCCGTGTCGTGCACGACTTTGCCGTTGACCACAGTGAGCACGGGCCGCGTGCGCCGCATGTCGGCATCACTCACGCTGAAGTAGTCGCGATCCAGCACCACGAGGTCGCCGAACTTGCCGTTCTCGATGGACCCCATGTCGTTTTCGCGGTTGAGATACCACGCAGCGCCGCGTGTGTAGCCGTGGAGCGCTTGCTGGCGGCTGATCTGCTGCCCGGGGTTGATCTGCTGTGAGAGCCAGGGAACGTTCAGCCCGGTAGTCGCGTAGTGCATCGCGAACCAGGGGTTATGCGGGGCGATGTGCACGCCGTCCTCGTGCAGCCCGTACGGGATGCCGCTCGCCACGATCTGCGGGAAGAGCGGTCCCACGGGCAGGCCATCGGCGCGCGGGACGCCGCCCAGCCAACGGAAGCCGGACATCGACACGGCGCAGTTCAGCGCCTTCAGGCGCTTCAGCTGATCCGGCGTCGCAAAATCCGCCGCCTGCAGCCCCCAGCGCAGGTCCGTGATGCCGAACTCCTTGTCCATGGCCTCGTAGGTCGCGACGACCTGCTCGATGTTGGCCGAGCTTGTCGGGGATCCGCCCTGCGCGTTCTCGTTGCGCCAGCGGGCCTTCGCGACCAGGCGTTGCGCTTCGTACCACACGGCATAGCCGTTCGCGTTGGACGCGGGCTGGAACACGGCGCCCCACTCGCCGATGCCGCCGGTGCGCACCATGTCGTTGCCGAAGAACGGGAACTGGTTCTTCAGCCGCTCACGCAACTCCGGCAGCTGGTCGTCCAGCGTCGGCCCGAAACGGGCGTCGAAGGTCTGGTTGTGCAGGAAATTGATCTGCAGCCGGATGAGCGTGCGCTGCTCGCGATTGAGCTGCAGCCAGGCGTCGTACATCCGATAGTGATTGAGCGTGAAGAGCGCATCGGTCGGCTGCGGGTCGTACAGCGCCGGGTCGAGCGAACCGTCCGCCCTCGCGACCAGCGTCTGATCGAGCACCGCGGTGATGCCGACGCTCGCCGAGTGGAGCTGCGCGTCGAGCGCGCTGCGCTTCTTGTCCTCGAAGGTCTGCCGGATGCGCAGGTGGTAGAGCGCGCGGTTAGCCATGCTCGGGTTGCCGCCGGCAATCGTGCCATCGGCAGCCACCACGCACGGACCGGCGAGCGGCGAGACGACGGTTTCGAAGAACTGCTTGCCGAGCGTGTTGGTGCGCGCGGGCCCGCCACCGCCTTGGTAGAGAAACACCGGCCGGTCGGGCACCGCCGAGTCGATCTCCGCCAAGGTCGGCAGCCGGTTCTCGGCGAACATGCGCGGCGTGCCGGCGCCCATGGCCGTGATGAAGGCGCCGGGGGGCACATCGCCCCGCGCTCGTCTCGCCGCGAGAGCGGCGAGCACCTGCGAAATGTTATCGGCGAGCTCCCACTGCGCCACGTGGTAGCCGGGCCGGTTCGCCAGGCTCACGAAGTGCGTGTGGCTCTCGATCAGGCCCGGCACCACCGTGCGGCCGTGCAGGTTGATGACTCGAGCCTCGCCGCCGCCATGTTCTGCATTGCCCACGGACACGAAGCGACCGTTCTTCATCGCCACCGAGCTAACGACCGAGTTGCGGTCGTCCATGGTGTGGATGCGGCCGTTGACGAAGACCAGCGCTTCCTTACCGCGATCGTCATCGTCGTCGCCGCGGCCTCCCCGACCTTGGGCCTGCACACCACCCGGCAACGAGACGCCAAGGCCAGCGGCCAGCGTCGCCTTGAATAAATCGCGGCGCGATATCTTGCTCATGTCCCTCCCCCAGAGAATTGTTCTGCGGTAGCAACGCTACACGGCCCGGCGCGCACCAATCATTCCGAGTGCTTGTCGATTCATTTGCGCATCTCATGAATGGCGAGGCTGAACTGCTGCGCGGTAAGATCGGTGGGCTGAAACCCACGCATCAACTAAGCGCAGAGGTCCTTGTCATCGGCTCCGGTGCGGCCGGCATGTATGCCGCGCTCGCGGCGGCGCGCGCCGGCGCTCAGGTGCTGCTGGTCGACCGCAGCCTGATCGGCCGGGGCGGCGCGACCGTCATGGCGCAGATGACGGTCGCGGTCGCACTCGGCGAAGAAGTGCCGGACACCCCGGCGCATCACCTCGCGGATACGCTGGCCGCGGGACGCGGGCTGTGCGACGAGGCGCTGTCGCGACTCCTGTGCGAGGAGGCGCCGGCCTGCATCCGCGAGCTCGACGCCTGGGGCGTGGGCTGGGCACGCACGAACGGCCATATCAGCCAGGTGCAGGCGCCCGGGCACGACCGGCCACGCTGCGTCTACGTCGATTTCGTGAACACCGGGCCGGCGTTGTCGAAGACACTGCGGACGCACTTGCAGCGCACGGCCGCTGTCCGGCGCACCGGCGACCTGCTCGTCACCGAGCTGGCGATGAGCGATGGCGTGTGCATTGGCGCGCACGCGGTGCATCTGCCGACCGGCGAGGCGGTGGCGATTGCGGCGAAAGCGACGATCGTGGCAACCGGAGGCCTCACGCGCCTCTATGCGCGCAGCAGCGCCTCGATCAATATGGGCGGCGATGGCTACGCGCTCGCGCTGCGCGCGGGCGCCGAGCTGATCGACATGGAGTTCGTGCAGTTCTTTCCGATCGGCCACCTCTCGCCGCGCCTCGTCGGCATGGATCCGATCATGTGGGATCCATTCCGCTACAAGCTTGGCGGCCGGCTGCTGAATGCCGAGCGGCGCGAGTTCCTGGGCGAGGAAGGCCGCTATGCCACGGCGCGCGACCACGCGACCTACGCCATCCTGAGCGAGGTCGCTGAAGGCCGGGGCTCGCCGCACGGCGGCGTCTGGCTCTCCTTCGAGCATTGCAGCGAAGCCCAGCTGCGCACGGCGTTCGGGCCGATCATCGATCGCCTCGCGGCGAACGGCATCGATCTCACGCGCCAGTCGATCGAGGTGGCGCCGATCGCCCACTACCACATGGGTGGAATCGCGGTCGATGAGCGCATGCAGACCTGCGTGCCGCATCTGCTCGCCGCGGGCGAAGCGGTCGGCGGCGCTAATGGCGCGAACCGGCTTTCCGGTAATGCGATCACTGAGGCGCTGGTGTTCGGCCGGCAAGCCGGCGAGCGGGCGGCGGCGCTCGCGGCCCGCACGGCGATGCCCACGCTCGCGCCCCGCGCAGCAGCTCCATCGGCGAAGCCGGATATCAATCCGGCGGCGGAAATCGTGCGACTGCAGCGGCTGATGAACGAGCATGTCGGTCCGCTAAGGAGCGCGGAAGGGCTCGCGCGAGCGCTCGAGCACCTCGAAGCGTTGCGCGACGCCTGCACCGGGGTGCCAGCCCCGCGGCGAGCGCTCGACAGCGAATGGCTGGATCGGCACGATCTGCGCAACATGCACGCGGTGGCCGAGTGCGTGACGCGCGCCGCCGCCGCCCGCAACGAGAGCCGCGGTGCGCATCAGCGTCACGATTTTCCGCAGACGGCGAGCGACTGGCAGCGGCACCAGCGCCTCCGGCTGGCGGGCCGGGAGCTGCGGCTTGAAGGCTAGGCTGAAAGTGTGTCGGGGAGCGCCGGGCGAGGACCGCCGCTACGAGCACTACGAGGTGCCGTTCGAGCAGGGACAGACGGTGCTCGACGCGCTGCGCTGGATCCGGGTGCATCGCGATGCGACGCTCGCCATCCGCTTCTCCTGCATCAATGCGAACGCGTGCAAGGAGTGCATGATCCGTGTCGATGGCAAGACGGTGTACGCGTGCACCACGCGACTTGCCGAGCGCGAGATGACGCTCGAGCCACTGCCGAACAAGATCCATCTGCGCGACCTGGTCACGGAGATCGCGCCGCCGGACGAGCGGCTCAGCTCGGCTTCAGGGGACGAGTAGGCCGGCCTCGCAGGCCTTCAGCTGGAGCGCCAGGTATCTGGAGTAAATGCGGCACTGGGCGAAGCTGCCGGCGATGAACCACAGGCCCGGCTGCGGCGTGCGCTGGAACATGTTGCGCAGCTCCTGGGCCTCGCCAAATCCCCAGACCGGGCCGACGCGGCGCGCCGTTTCTTCGCCGAACAACTTCGCGACCAGCGCTTCCTGCCCTTTGTAGCCGGTGGCGAAGACGACGAGGTCGGCCGTAATGGTCTCGCCGCTTTTCAACCGCGCCCCGGCGGCGACGAATTCCGAGATGTCGGCGAACTGCAGCAGGCGCACTTTGCCCTCGACGATCAGATCCGAGCAGCCGACGTTGAAGTAGTAGCCGCCGCCGCGCGTCAGGTATTTGAATTGCCAGCCGGTGCCATCCTCGCCGTCGTCCAGGCGGAAGCCGGCGCGCTGGAGCGCCTGCAGGAGCGGCCGGTCGAGCTCCTTCGCGTGCGCGGTAGCGAGCTGATGGCCGCGCCGCGCCAGAGCAAGGGGCACCGATGCCGTGATGAGGTCGCAGTCCTCGAGCGGCGGACCTTCGCTGTACAGCCCATAGACCAGCTGCGCGCTCGGCTCGATGTTGATGACGAGCGTCGGCGAGCGCTGCGCGATCGCCACCGTGGCGCCGCTCGAATGCAGGTCCTGCGCGATATCGTGCCCGCTATTGCCGGTGCCGATCACGAGCGCGCGTTTGCCGCGCCACGGCTCGCCGTCGGCGTAGTCGCTCGAGTGCAGCACCGTGCCGCGGAAATTGCGGAGCGACGGGATGTCCGGCAGGTGGGCGATGCCGCTGACGCCGGTCGCGAGGACGACATGCGCCGGGCGCAGCTCGCGCTCAGTGCCCTCAGTTTGACGCAGCCGCACTTGCCAGCGCCGCGCGTGCTCGTCGTATCGGCCGCCCATGAATTCCGTGCCGCTCCAGTAATTGAGCTCGAGCGCCTCGACGTACGACTCGAACCAGCTCGCCAGCATGTCCTTCGGTATGTACATCGGCCAGGTCGGCGGGAAAGGCAGGTACGGCAAGTGATTGACGTGCACTTGGTTGTGCAGGGTCAGCGCGTGGTAGCGGCGCCGCCAGTTGTCGCCGATGCGCGGCCAGCGATCGACGATCAGGGCGTCAACGCCGAGCGCCTTGAGACGCGCGCCGATCGAGAGCCCCGCCTGGCCGCCACCGACGATGAGCACCCGCGGATCCCGATCGGCATAGGCGGCGGCCGCGCGGCGCTTGTCCAGCCAGTTGGGACCGGAAAAATCGCGCGAATACGATTGACCGGTCGGGCGGCGCGCGCCGACGCGCTCTTCGTGGCCGCGCAGTTCCTCGAGCGTCGTGAGGAGGGTCCAGGCGCGCGGCGCCTCGCCATCGTCATCGGCGCGAAAGCGCAGAACGCCGCTGCCGCGGCCAAACGCGCTATCGAAGCGGAAAATCGCCTCCACGCATTTCGCCCCTGCGCGCGTCGCATGGCGAGGCGGCGTGCGCTCGGGATCGGTGCGAAAGCCCGTGGCGCGGGTTTCGCGCGCTTCCTGCTTCAGGATTCTCGCGATGGTCGGCGCACCGCTCACGGTGCGCAAGCGCCAGCCGAACGCGAGCACGTCCCGCCAGTCGGCATCAGCGTGAAAAAGTTGCACAAGCGCCGGCTCGTCTCCGGTCGCAAGCGCCTGTTCGAAGCGCGCGAGCCAATGATTGGCGATCGCGGCAAGGGCATCGGCACCAACCTGCATTAGACTGACAACTTAGCACCAAGGGAACGGTCGTGGCAGCGGGGCAAAAAGTGGTCACGGCCGATGACGGGCGCGGAGTGCTCCGATAGCTTCGCGCGAGGCCGATCAGGACCGAAGGGGGAACGTAGTCATGACAAGCCGCTTAGTGGACGCGGAACTGGTGGCGCAGGTGCGGCTCATCGAGAAAGCGAGCGGTTGCAATGATCTGCTGGCCGGCTTCATTACCCAGCTCGAACGCGGCATCGCCCGCTTCGGCGAAGCGTTCTCCGACTACGTGGCCCAAGGCGATATCTATGGCGCGGAGCGCGCCGCGCACACGCTGAAGGGCACGTGCCGCCAGCTCGGGGCCATGGCGCTCGGAGACCTGTTCGCGGAGATCGAGCGCAGCACCAAGGCGGGCGATTACGCCGACGCGAAACGCAAATTCGAAAGTGGCGCCACGGTGATTGCGCAGTCGATCGAGGCGTTGAAGCAGGCCTGAGCGGACCGCCCGGCCACCGGTGACGTCATGCTTGATGTCGAGCGGTAGGATGCGCTCGACGAGCGGCGCCGGCATATGCGAGAGCGCCGCGCTCATGCTCACGAATCATCGACGCATCGGGCGGCCGCGAGGAGTATGTTTGAAACGACGTAAACCTCAGTGAAAACCCGGAGGCGATTTACGCCCGGAACCCTGATTCGCCGGGGCGTCGGGTGTGCCAAAATGCCGGGATAAGGTGAGCAGCGCGTTAGTGAGCCGCTGTTCCCGGAAAAAGAAGTACGTCGTGGCTGTACCAAGCCTGCTTGATCGCCTGCACCTCGGTCGCTGTGACATGCGCGAGGTCAATGCCTCGCACTTCGGCACCGATCGTTCCCAGGTTCACAAACAGCGAGATCAAGCATGGCGGACAGGGCCGCTCCGTGAGGAAATTTGCGACAAATACAACGACATAGGTCCCTTGATTGCAAAAGTAGGTCAAGGGGACAGGTGCCCATTCGGCTGCACGCAACAATAGCGTCCCAGCCAACACTCATTCCAAAAAAGGAACGCCGCGAACATGGCTGACATGATTCTTGTGCTGTGCATTCTGATGAGCGCGTACTTCATACGCGGCATTACCGGGTTTGGCTCGGGGCTGATATCGGTACCGCTTCTCGCGTTGTCGCAACCGCTGCACTTCGCGATTCCGCTGGTACTCGCGCTCGACTTCACCGCCTCGGTGATCTTGGGCAGCACCAACAACAAGAAGGCGAACTGGAGCGAGATCAAGGTGCTCCTGCCGGCCGGGATGATCGGCGCGTGCATCGGCGCATTCGCGCTTCTCACGCTGCCCACCAAGCCGGTGCTGGTGGCGCTTGGCGCGTTCACCATGTTCGTTGGTTTCCAGAATATTTTTGGCCTGCAGCCGGAAGGCCGGCTGTCGCGCTCCTGGGCGATTCCCGCGGGTCTTGCAGGCGGTGGCGCGGGCGCGCTCTTCGGCGTCGGCTCGCCGCCGTACATCATCTATCTGACCCGACGCCTGCAGGACAAAAGCGAAGTACGCGCCACATTTTCGTGGCTGATCGCGATCGACGGTGGCTTCCGCCTCGGGCTCTTCCTCATGGCGGGCCTGCTGCTCGAACCGAAGCTGCAGATCGCCTATGCCCTGGGCCTGCTGCCGATGGCGCTTGGCCTCTACATCGGCAACAAGGTGCACCTCGACATCACCAGCGAGGGCATGCTGCGGGTCGTGGGCGCGCTCCTGATGCTCAGCGGCCTGATGCTGTTCCTGAAGGTCGCGGCCTAGCGCCTGTTTGAGACCATCGACGGAGGCAGTGATGATGCAAAGAGCGTTTGTCTGCGCCGCACTAGTCGCCGCAGCAGTCATGTCCGCGCCGTTGGCTCGTGCCGACCAGGCGCTTGGCTTCTATGTCCTCAACCAGCGAACCATCGCCCTCGCGGCGCAATACTGGAATCCCATCCTCACGCACGTGAGCAAGAAGAGCGGCGTGGCGCTCGACCTCAAGCTCGCGAAGACGGCCCAGGAAGGGAACATCAACGCAGAAAAGGGCAAGTACGACTTGCTCTACACCAACCACTTTTTCACGCCGGAGCGCGATCGGCTCGGCTACAAGGTGATCGCCAGGCCCGCGGGTCCGGGCATCCGCTCGGAAATCGTCGTGCCGGTCGATTCGCCGATCAAGACGCTGCAGGACCTCGAAGGCGCCGTCGCGTCACGGAAGACCGTCGCCTGGGCAGAAATTCCGGAGGACCTCGACGGCGGCCCGCGGGAGGCGCTGCTCGGGCTCGGTACCCGGTCGGTGCTCGCGACCCCGATCG
>JAEKLK010000204.1 GCA_019509895.1 Betaproteobacteria bacterium
CCTCGATCGAGACGCTGCTCTACGCCTTCGGCGGCGCCTTCAGCCTGAAGCCGGCTGAGGGGTTGAAGGTCACCGATCTCGTGCACAGCTCCCCCAATTCGATGCTGGTGGACAACGCGGAGGCCACCAAGTCCGGTGATCAGGCGACCCGCAGCTTCAAACCGAGTGGCAAGGCGCTGCCGCTCGCCGTGCGGCTCACCGGCAAATTCAAGACGGCGTTCCCGGATGGGCTGAAAGGCGACAAGGAGAAGCCGGTCGCCGGCACGCCGGCGCTGCGCGAAAGCACGAACGAGAATTCAGTGATCCTGGTCGCCGACGTCGACATGCTGGCCGACGGCGCCGCGGTCGATGTGCAGGACGTCTTCGGTCGCAAGGTGATCGTGCCTTCGAACGGCAACCTGGCCTTTGCGCTCGGCATGGTGGAGCAGTTCGCCGCCGGCGATGAGCTGATCTCGCTGCGCAGCCGCGCGAGCGCCTTCCGGCCGCTCACCGTGGTGCGCGAGCTCGAGGCCGAGGCGCAGAAGCAATACTTCGGCAAGATCCAGGTGCTGGAAGACGAGCTGCAGAAGACCAACGCCAAGCTGCAGGAGCTGCAAGGACGACAAAATTCGGGCCCAGGCGCGGCGGCGAAGGGCGGACAGATCCTGACAGCCGAGCAGCAGGCCGAGCTCGAGCGCTTCAGGAAGCGCGTCGCCGAGACGCGCCTGGAGCTCAAGGAAGTGCGCAAGAACCTGCGACAGGACGCCGAGGCGCTGGTCTTCTGGACCAAGGTGGTCAACATCGCGGCGATGCCGGTGCTGGTCGCGCTCTTCGGCGTGGGCGTGGCGCTGATTCGCCGCCGCCGCGTACGAGCGGCATGAACGCGCGCGTCGCGCTGGCGCTGCTCGTGCTGCTCGCCGTCATTGGCGGCACAGCGCTCGTCTACAACTACAAGGAGCGGAGCGAGCGCGCCGACAACGTTGCCACGCTCGGCCGCCCGCTGCTCAAGGATCTCAAGGCGGCAGACATCGCCAGCATCCGTATCGTCGAGCCGAAGGCCACGCTGACGCTCAAGCGCGAGCAGGAGAGCTGGGTGATCGCCGAGCGCCGCAATTTCCCTGCCGACATCGGCAAGGTGCGTGAGTTCGTGGGCGAGCGGCACGCAACTCGAATTTCTGGGTGTCGACGGCAAGCCGCTCGCGAAGCTGGCGGTCGGCAAGAAGTACTTCAAGCGCGAGGTGGAAAACCCGGAGAAGGCGAACGCCGACGGCCGCTTCGTCGCGCTGCCGGGCGAAGCCGGCACGGTGGTGATCGTCTCCGACCCGTTGACGCAGGCAAGCGCGAAGAGCGCGGAATGGATCGATCATTCCTCGTTCCAGGTGGAGAAGGTGAAGGCGATGGATGTGCGGCTGTCGAACGGCGAGCAGTGGCGCCTTTCTCGCAGCGGCGACAACGCCGAATGGAAACTCGAGCCGCAGAAACCGGGCGAGAAGCTCGACACCGGCCGCGCCAATGCCGCGACGTACTCGCTGTCGCTGCTCGAGCTGGCCGACGTCGCGCCCGATGATGCGAAGGACACAGGCCTCGACAAGCCGGCCACGATCAATGCCGCGACGCTCGATGGGCTCACCTACGACATCAAGGTCGGCAAGCTCGAGGGCGACAACTATTACGTGCGCTTCAACTCATCCGGCACGCCGCCCGGCGAGTCCGCCGGACCGGACGCCGAGCGCGTGAAGAAGCTGCGCGAGCGCCTGCCGCGCGAGAAGCAGCTCGCCCAGTACGTGCTCCTCATCCCGAAGTCGAAGCTCGACGACACGCTCAAGCCGCGCACGGAGCTGCTCGAGAAGAAGCCCGAGAAGAAGTAGCTCGTCCCATCACGCGGGGACGCCGCATCGACATTACCACCGGGCATTGATAGGACGGGCCGGCCTGCCTGCGGCTTGGCGTGCGTATTTCTGCTAGCACGGGATTGTTTAGCCAGTTGCGAAGCCCTTCTGCGCACCGCACAAGCGCCGCCTCGCCCGCCGGGAATATTGATCTCGCCCCGTTTTCCGGCCTATAAAGAGGGCGAGGAGGCAAGCCCGTGGCAAATTCCATCAAACGCATCAGGACGATTGCGCTCGTCGGCCAGGCTGGCTGCGGCAAGACCAGCCTCGCCGAGGCGCTGCTCGCGAAAGCGGGGGCGATCCCCGCCGGCGGCAGCGTCGAGCGCGGCAGTACCGTCTGCGACTACACGCCGCTCGAGAAGGAACTGCAGCATTCGCTCAAGCTCGCCGTCGCGACCTTCCCGGTGAAGGACAACGGTGACGAGGTGCGCGTCCACCTGCTCGACACGCCCGGCTACCCGGATTTCCTCGGGCACGCGCTGCCGGCGCTCGCCGCGGTGGAAACCGCAGCGATCGTCATCAACGCGCAGAACGGCATCGAGATGACCACCGGGCGCTTCATGCAGTGGGCGCAAAAGCGCGGCCTCGACCGCGTCATCGTGGTCAATAAAATCGATGCCGACAACGTCGATTGCGAGCAGCTGCTCGAGCGCATCCAGCAGGCGTTCGGGCGCGAATGCCTGCCGCTCAACCTGCCGGCGGACAACCGCAGCAAGGTGTCCGACTGCTTTTTCGCGCCTTCCGGCGAAGCCGACTTCTCGTCCGTGGACGAAGCGCACCGCCGACTCATCGACCAGGTGGTCGAGGTCGACGAGAAGTTGATGGAGTCCTACCTCGAGAAAGGCGAAGTGACGCCGGAGGAGCT
The DNA here is from genome assembly GCA_019509895.1 of Betaproteobacteria bacterium. GTDB lineage: Bacteria > Pseudomonadota > Gammaproteobacteria > Burkholderiales > SG8-39 > SCGC-AG-212-J23. The sequence goes on from JAEKLK010000204.1 coordinate 2,734, forward strand.
GCACGAGCCGCTCGAACGCGCGCTGCGCGAGGGGCATCTCATCCCGGTGCTGTTCACCTCCGCGCGCAGCGGAGCCGGCGTGCAGGAGCTGCTCGAGGTCATCGTCAAGCTGCTACCCAACCCAACCGAGGGCAACGCACCGGTCTACACGGTCACGCCTGCGGGCGGCGGCGAGGCGAAGGAGATCTCTCCCATTCCCGATCCGGGCAAGCACGCCCTCGCGCATGTCTTCAAGATCGAGATCGATCCGTACATCGGCCGCGTCGCGGTGTTCCGGGTGCACCAGGGACGGCTCACCTCGAACATGCAGCTCTACATCGGCGAAGGGCGAAAGCCGATCAAGCCGGGGCACCTGTACATGCTGCGTGGCAAGACCCAAGCCGAAGTGCACGAAGCGATCCCCGGCGACATCTGCGCCATCGCCAAGATCGACGAAATCCAGTTCGATCACATCCTGCACGACTCGCCCGAGGACGCGCACGTGCACGCCAAACCGCTCGAGCTGCCGACGTCGGTGTTCGGACTGGCGGTCATGCCGAAGAAGCGCGGCGACGAGCAGAAGGTGTCTGACGTGCTGCACAAGATCGCCGCCGAGGATCCGTGCTTTCGCATCGAGCACAACGCACAGGCGAACGAGACCGTGATGCGTGGGCTGGGCGAGATCCACCTCAAGACCGTGCTCTCGAAGATGGCGGCGCAGTACAAGCTCGATCTCGACACCAAACCGCCCTCGATTGCGTTCCGCGAGACCGTCGCCGCCAAGGCCGAGGGCCACAGCCGGCACAAGAAGCAGACCGGCGGCGCCGGCCAGTTCGGCGAGGTGTACCTGCGCATCGAGCCGCTCGCGCGCGGCAAGGGCTTCGAGTTCGTCGACGCGGTGAAGGGCGGCGCGATCCCCAACCAGTTCATCCCGTCGGTGGAGAAGGGCGTGCGTAACGTGCTGGAGCACGGCTTCGTCGCCGGCTTCCCGCTCCAGGACGTGCGCGTGATCGTCTACGACGGCAAGAGCCATCCGGTCGATTCCAAGGACGTCGCCTTCATGTCCGCCGGCCGCAAGGCGTTCCTCGACGCGCTCGCGCGGGCGCGGCCGGTCATCCTCGAGCCGATCGTCAACGTGGAGATCACCGCGCCGGAGGAGAAAATGGGCGACATCGCCGGCGAGCTCTCCGGGCATCGCGGCCAGATCAAGGGCTCGGACACGCCGCGCCCCGGCGTCGTGCAGATCTCGGCGCAGGCGCCGCTCTCGGAGCTCGAGCACTTCCCCGCGCGGCTGAAATCGATCACCGCCGGCCACGGCTCGTATAGCCTCGAGTTCAGCCACTACGAGGCCGCGCCGCCGCAACTGCAGCAGAAGCTCGCGGCCGCCCACAAGCCGCACGCGGAAGTCGAATGAATCGGGGCCAGGACCGGAATTGAATCCGGTCCTGGCCCCGATTTAACCGCATGCATTTCGTTCGCAGCGGCAGCGGCTCGCCGGCGTTGGTCTTCGTGCACGGCTTCGCCTGCACGCACGAGGACTGGCGGCACCAACTCAGGCGTTTCGAGCGCGCGCACGAAGTGCTCGCGTGCGATCTGCGCGGCCACGGCAAGACGCCGGGCCGGCCGCACGAGTGCTCGGTCGAGCACTATGGCGGGGATGTCGCGGCTCTGGTCAACAACCTCGACCTCCCGCGCGTCCTGCTCGGTGGGCACAGCATGGGCTGCCGCGTCGTGCTGGAAGCCGCGCGCCTGATACCGGACAAGGTCGCCGGCATCGTGCTGGTCGACGGCAGTCTCAACGCGACGAGCGACCCGCAAGCCGCGGAGGCCGCCGCGCGCGCCACGGTGGAGAAGCTCGGCTACTCGAGGTTCGCCGAGGCGCTCTTCCGCCAGATGTTCTTCAAGGCTTCACCGGAGGCAGACGCGATCGTCGCGCGCGCGGTGGAATCGAGCGCCGAATTCGGTCCGCAGCTGTGGCCGCGCATTACCCGCTGGGATGCGGGCTCGATGGACGCCGCGTTCGCGGCGCTGCGCGCGCCGGTGCTCGCCATCCAGAGCACGACGCGCAACGCGCAGCTGCAACGCGCGCCGCTCAAGCCGGGCGACACGTCACCATGGATCGACTACCTGCGCTCGCGCGGCGCCCGGGTTGAGATCGTGCCGGACACCGGGCACTTCACCCAGCTCGAGGCGCCGGACGCAGTGAACCGGCTGATCGCCGACTTTTTAAAGGCCGTTTAGCGCCACGGCGCGATCCGGATTCGCACCCGGCACCGCGCTGCAGCGGCCATTCGGACAGCCGCTGCCTTTTTCCGCCACCGAGATACCACGCAGCACCGACCTCAGCTTCTTGCGGTTCTCCGCGCTCGAGCTATCGGTCGTAGTCGAGAGATGAATGTCGATCCAGGTGCCGGCCTGGACCCAATGCGCCCGCATATGCGAGCTCATGGCCCCGCTGAATACCTGGTCGTACAGGACGGTATCCCAGCCGCCAATCTTCTCGAATGAGACGTTCATCGGCTGCGGCAAGCTCGCCTTCTTCAGGCCCGCCGCATCCTTTTCCCACTGCTTCGACGCCGAGCCGCTGAACAGGCGATCGGGCTCGAACCAGCCGGACAGGATCAGGCTTTCCTCTTTGGCATCTTCGAAGTAGAAATATCGCGGATTGGCGGTTCCGCCGCCCAGCGCCGATTTGTCCTTGCGCGACCAGTTGCCCCGCGGCAGCGTCAGGCTGAGCTGACTCACGGGTACGGAAACCCGGTAGGCGCTCTTCGTCTCGGCGATCTCGATGGACTCGTTGGCTCGCGGTCCGCCGGTCGTTGAACACGCCGCCGCAAGAAACGACGCCGCGAATGCGACGATCAGCTTTGTTGTTTTCACTGATCCCCCTGTTGCGCCGTATTGTGACGACCGCAGGCGCGCCGGGCGGGGGACTTGGTCACATCGCGATCAAAATCCGTAGAGCTCGGCCGGGTTGTCCGCGAGGATCTGCTTCTGCACCTTGGCATCCGGCGCCCAATCGGCGAGCAGGTCCAGAAGGTCCTCGTCTCTCGGGGGCGCAGGGTTGCGCGCGGAGGGGTGCGGCCAGTTCGAGGCCCACATCATGCGGCTCGGCGCGTGCTTCACCAGCGCCTTGGCGAGGCGGCCGACGTCTTCGTACTTCGGCGCGCCGGTCTTCGACGTCTCATAGGGCGCCGACAGCTTGACCCAGCAGCGCCCGGTGTCGACGAGCCGCAGCAGCGACTTGAATGCCGCATGGTCGGGCGAGACCGGCTCCAGGAACTTGCCGGTGTGGTCGATCACGAAATTGCCCGGCAGGCGCTTGAGCTGCGCTTCGTAGCGCGGCAGCTCGCGGCCGTCGAGCTGGATGTTGGCGTGCCAGCCGACGGCATGCACGCGCGCCATGACGGCATCCATGAGGTCGAAGCCGAGCATGCCGCCGTGCAGCGTCATGATGCGCACGGCGCAGATACCCGCCTTCGTCAGCCGCTCGAGCTCCGCATCCTTGACGCTCGGCTGCACTACCGCGACGCCTTTCGCGCCTTTGCCGAGAGCCCGCATGGCGCTCAGCGTCACGGTATTGTCGTCCGCATAGGCGTTGGGCTGCACGACGATGACGCGCTCGAGGCCGAGACGTCTCTGCATCGCGCGGTAATCCTCGACCGGGAAGTGACCCGGCATGAAGGTTCCCGGCGCGGCCGGCGCCGCGGCGTCGTAGATGTGCATGTGCGTGTCGGTGGCGCCGCGCGGGAGGGTGACGCTCATTTGCGTTTCCCTTTCTTTGCGGGCTTCTTTGCCGCGCGCTTCGGCGCGGCCGGATTCGGCACCTCTTCGACGCTGCAGAAGATGCCGCCCTGGTGGGCTTCCGCGATTTCATCGCCGCTCGGCTTCTCCTTCGCCAGCACTTCCGCGGCGTGGATCTCGCTGTCGTCCTGCGGCTTGTAGCCGAGGCGAAACGCGTTCGAGTTGTCGTACCACGCGCGCTGGTTGCCGGAGATGCCGTAGACGATCTCGAACCGGATGTCGGGCTGCTCAATGCCGATGGCGACGAGCTGCGCCAGGTCGCGCGGGCTAAACCAGATCGCGAGCCGACGCTTGTCGATCGGCTTCGGGTTCACGTTGCCGATGCGGATCATGAACACCTGCATGCCGTACTTGTCGGCGTAGAGGCTGCCGAGCGCCTCGCCGAAGACCTTCGACACGCCATAGCGGCTGTCGGGCTTCGGATAGACGCGGTGGTCGATCTTCTGCTCGCGCCGATAGAACCCCACCGCGTGGTTGCTCGTCGGGAAGAGGATCCGCTTCACGCCGTTGCGGCGCGCCGCCTCGAAGACGTTGTAGCAGCCGACGATATTCGCTTGCAGGATCGCGTCCCACGGACCCTCGACCGAGTAACCGCCGAGATGCACGATGGCATCGACGCCCTTGGTGATGCGCAGCGCGTCGGCCATCTCCGAGACGTCCGCGCGCATGAAGCTCTGTCCCTTCGGCGGCTTGAGCGGCCGCTTGTCCGAGAGTCGCAGCCTGTACTTGTCCGCGAGCTCGCGGCTGAGATGCGTGCCGACGTCGCCGGCCGCGCCCGTGATCAGTACCGTCTTCACACAAACCTCCCCAGCGCCGCGTTGAACTGCGCGGCGCGCTCGAAATATACCGAGTGCCCGGACGCCGGCACGCGCAGCGCTTCGCCTTTCGGCGCCAAGGCTGCGAACAGCGGGCCGGCCATCGGCGGAAAAACCCAGTCTTCGTCGCCCGTGATGAAGAGCACCGGCATCGACAGCTCGGCCAGCAGTGCGGGCGGGCGCATGCGCAGCTCGCCCAGTCGCTGGCGCACCTCTTCGCGGAACGTCCCGTCGGCAAATTCCATGATCTGCCAATAGAGATGCGCGAGCGCCGGCTGCTCGCGCGCCATGCGCTCGCCGCTTGCCGGATGCAGGCCGCGCGCTGCCATCGCGGCGAGCGCCGCCGGCGCCTGCCGCAGCCATTCACGCACGCCGGCATCGGCGAGCTGGTTGAAGTCGAGCGTGCCCGAGGTCGACGCCATGACGAGCGCGCGCACGCGCTCCGGGCGGCGCAGCGCGTACTCGAGGCACGTCCAGCCGCCCATCGACTGGCCGACCAGCGTCACGTCGCGCAGATCGAGCGCGTCGAGTAGCGCCGCGAGGTCGTCCGCATACGCGTCGGGCGCGCTGCGCCCGGCGACGCGGCTGGAGGGCGGAAAGCCGCGGTGCGAGAAGACCACGCAGGTATGGCTGGGTGCGAAATGCGCCACTTGCTGCCACCACGACAGATGGTTGCCGCCCAGGCCGTGTGCAAAGACGAGCGCCGGCCCCGCGCCCACGCGCTCGTAATAGATCTCGACGCCCTCGCGGCGCAATCTTCCGGTGCGCTTCATCGGCTGATCCGGCTCCTGCGGCTCCAGTGCTCGGCGTTGACGCTGCCCTTCGGAGCGCGTCCTTGCGCGATCTCGGCAGCCTGCGCCACGGTCTCAAGCGACTGATGCTCGATCGCCGCCCGCGTGAGCCCGGCGGTGTGCGGCGTCGCGAGCACATCCGGCCGCGCGGCGAGGCGCGGCGTCGGCATCTGGTCCGCAGCACGGCCGACATCCATGGCGCAGCCGCCGAGCTTGCCCGAGTCGAGCGCGGCTTCGAGCGCCCGCTCGTCGACAAGATTGCCGCGCGACACGTTGATCAGGTACGCGCCGCGCTTCATGAGCGAAAACGCGCGCTCGCCGATCAGGTTCTCCGTCTCGGCGGTGGCGACGGCGAGCGGCACGACGTAGTCCGCTTGCGCGAGCAGCTCTTCGAGCGATACTTGCTCGACCGGCTGGTAGGGATCGTGGATCAGCACGCGCATGCCGAGCGCTTTGCCGATACGCACCACCTCCTTGCCGATGGCGCCGTAGCCGACGACGCCCAGCGTGCTGCCTTTCAGTTCGCGGCCCATGCGCGCGCCTGGCACGCGGCCGGCGCGATATTCGATCGCCGAGCGCGTGATGCCGCGCGAGAGGTCGACCAGGAAGCCGAGCACCATCTCGGCCACCGAAGTGACGAAGCCGGCGCTCGCCTGCGTCACGAGCACGCCCGCCTTGCTCGCCGCGGGAACGTCGACGTTGCGGATGTCGATCGCGCAGCGAAGGAAGGAAATGAGCTTCGGCAGGCGCTCGAAGAGGGCCGCGGGCCCGGCCGACTGGCGATAGGAGACGACCAGCTCGCAATCCGCCGCGGCGGCGATCAGCGCCTCGCCTGCGAGCGGCTCGGCCACGTCGTGCAGCTTCACCTCGCCAAGCTCGCGCAGGCCGGCAAGCGCGCGATCGCCGTAGTAGAGCTCGCGCGCCTCCGGCGAATGGGTCAGGAGGATTTTCAAGCAGCCTTTTTCTGCTCGGCAGCCAGTTTGCGATAGCGCTCGAGCGAGCGCGTAAGGTGCCGGCGCATGGCGTCGCGCGCCGCCTTGGCGTCGCGCTCGGCGATGGCGTGGTAGATGCGCTGGTGCTCTTCCTGGATGAGCGCCAGATAGGCGCGCTGCCCGCCCATGCGTTCCGGAAGCCCGGCGACGGTGCGCCGCGGGATGAGATGGCGGCCGATGAACTGCAGGAAGCGCGGGAACTCGGCATTACCGGTCGCCTCGGCGATCGCGCGATGGAAGGCGATGTCCTCTTCGACCGCAGAGCGGTCGGACTCGATGGCCTGCTCGAGCGCCTGCAGCGCGGCGGCGATCGAGCGTACCTGTGACTTGGTGGCGCGCTCGGCGGCGATGCCTGCCGATTCTATTTCCACGCCGAGCCGAAGCTCCATCACGTTGAGGATGTCCTCGAGCGACCGCCGGCGCACGGGCTCGATGGGAAACGGCGAGTGCTGCGGCTCCGGCGCGACGAAAGCGCCGACGCCCTGGCGCGTGACCACCAGGCCCTCGGCGCGCAGCGCCGCCACCGCTTCACGAACGACAGTACGCGAGACGCGCGCCGCGCGCGTCAGCTCGTGTTCGGTCGGCAGGCGATCACCGGGTGCCAGGCGACCGCTGCGAATCTCGCCCGCGAGCTGCTCGAACAGCTGGCGCGAAAGCTTGTGCTCCGTGGCGAGCGGGCGGATGCGCATCGGCTTGACGGCGGCTACGGCAGTGGTTGTATGATGACTGACGAATCTTATCAGAGGAGGATTCGATGTCCGCTCGCTATTTCGCCGCCGCCGTCGCCGCGGCCGCGCTCGTTTCGCTCGCGCCCGCGGCGCTCGCGCAGCAGAAGATGGTGATCAAGGCTTCCGACGTGCATCCGCTTGGCTACCCGACGGTCGAGGCGATCGTGCGCATGGGCGCCAAGCTCGAGAAGGCAACGAGCGGCCGCCTCACGCTGCAGATGTATCCCCAGATGCAGCTCGGCGGCGAGAAGGAGATGATCGAGCAGGCGCAGGTCGGGGCCCTGCAGATCGCGCGCATCTCGGTCGGCGCGCTCGGTCCGGTGATCGACGAGCTCAACGTCTTCAACATGCCGTTCATCTTCCGCGACGAGGCGCACATGCGGAAGGTGATCGACGGTCCGATCGGCGACGAGCTCCTGCAGAAGATCAGCGCCAACCCCCAGACGCGCCTGATCGCGCTCGGCTGGATGGACGCCGGCACGCGCAATGTCTACTCCAACAAGCCGGTCACCAAGCCCGCCGACCTGAAAGGCATGAAGGTCCGCATGATGGGCAATCCGATCTTCGTCGAGACGATGAACGCCATGGGCGGCAACGGCGTGGCGATGGGCTTCAACGAGCTCTACTCGGCGATGCAGACGGGCGTGGTCGACGGCGCGGAGAACAACGAGCCGACCGTGCTCGCGCAGAACCACTACCAGGTGGCGAAGGTGTACAGCCTCACCGGACACCTGATCATCCCCGAGATGTTCGTTTTTTCGAAGCCGAGCTGGGACAAGCTGGGCAAGGACGACCAGGCGCTCATCCGCAAGTTCTCGCGCGAGACGCAGTTCGAGCAGCGCAAGCTCTGGGATGAAAAGACCGCCAAGGCGACCGAGGAGCTGAAAGCGAAGGGCGTGCAGTTCGTTCCCGCGGACAAGCCGGCGTTCTTCAAGGCGACGCAGCCCGTGCGCGACAAATACGGCGCGAAGTACTCGGCGCTGCTCCAGCGCATCCTGGATACGAAGTAATCCTTTCCATTCCCTGAAGACCGGGCCGCCGCAGTCGAAAACTCGGCGGCCCTTTCTTTGAGATGAGAGCAACCTACCGCGCGGCGATGGAATGGCTGTACATCGCCTGCATTGCGACGGCGGGCCTCGCGATGCTGATCATGACGATCATCATCCCTTACGGTGTGTTCATGCGCTACGCGATGAACTCGCCCGCCAGCTGGCCAGAGCCGGCCGGCATTCTGCTGATGGTGCTTTTCTCGTTCGTCGGCGGCGGCGCCGCCTACCGCGCCAAGGCGCATATCGCGGTCAGCACGCTGCTCAATATGCTGGCTGCCACCGACCGCGCCCGCATGGAGCGGATCGCCGACGTCGGCATGGGGATCATCGCCTTGTTCATGATCCGGTGGGGCGCGCTGTTGGTCGAGGCGACCTGGCACAACACCATCGCGGAATTTCCCGAGCTTTCGGTCGGCGTTACCTATCTGCCAATTCCCGCCGCCGGTGTCATCACGCTGCTCTTCGTGATCGAGCGCCTGTGGCTCGGCGAGCCGCCGGCGACCTCGTTCACGTTCCGCGACCAGCCGCAGGCGGATTAAAGCCCATGGACGCGATCATCCTGCTGGTTGCGTTCCTGGCGTTCATGTTCATCGGCATCCCGGTGGCCTATGCCATGGGGCTCGCGACGCTGGTGACCGCGCTGTGGATCGACATCCCGCTCGAGGCGGTGATGATCGCGATCTCCGACGGCATGTCGAAGTTCGCGCTGCTCACCATCCCGTTCTTCGTCCTCGCCGGCGCCATCATGTCGGAGGGCGGCGTCGCCCGGCGGCTGGTCGAGCTCGCCAAGGTCTTCGTCGGCTTCATCCGCGGCGGGCTGGCGCTGGTCAATGTGCTCGCGTCCACCTTGTTCGGATGCCTCTCCGGCTCCTCGGTGGCCGACACCGCCTCCATCGGCTCGGTGATGATTCCCGAGATGGTGCGCAACGGCTACTCCAAGGTCTTCGCCACCAACGTCACCATCTGCGGCTCGGTGCAGGCGATCCTGGTGCCGCCCTCGCACAACTCGATCATCTATTCCATCGCCACCGGCGGCACCGTATCGATCGCCGCCCTCTTCATGGCGGGAGTTTTTCCGGGCCTCTTGTTCGGCGCCTGCCTGATCGGGTTGATCCTGTGGAAGGCGCGCCGGGAAGACTTCCCGACCGGGCGCGTAGTGCCGCTGCGCGAGGCGCTGAAGATCGCGCTCGACGCCGTGTGGGGCCTCATCACCATCGTGATCATTCTCGGCGGCATCCTGTCGGGAATGTTCACCGCGATCGAGTCCGGCGCCGTCGCGTGCGCGTACGCGTTCTTCTGCACCATGGTGATCTACAAGGAGTACAAGTGGCGCGAGCTGCCGAAGCTGGTCCACCGAGTCACCAAGACCGTGGCGATGGTGATGATGGTGATCGGCTTCGCCGCCTGCTTCGGCTACCTCATGGCGATCATGCAGCTGCCCGCCAAAGCGACGCAGCTCTTCCTCAGCTTCACCGACAACAAGTATGTGATGTTGATGCTCATCAACATCCTGCTGCTGCTGCTCGGCACGTTCATGGACATGGCGCCGATGATCCTGATCTGCACGCCGATCATGCTGCCGGTGGTGAAGGCGATGGGCGTCGATCCGGTGCACTTCGGCATGATCATGCTGCTCAACCTGGGCATCGGCCTGATCACGCCGCCCGTAGGGCCGACGCTTTTCGTCGGCTGCGCCATCGGCAAGGTAACCATGGAGGAGGTCTCGCGCGAGCTCTGGCCGTTCTACGGCGCCATGTGCAGCGCGCTCCTCATCGTCACGTACTTCCCCGGCCTGTCGCTCTGGCTGCCGCGAGTGCTCGGCTACTGACCCGAATTTCGTACGAAGTACGTAACTTTCCTGACAGCGAGCAATTGCCTGCTTGGTACGGAATTCGGCTAGAGTTCATGGCGTAACCCTCTTGGAGGAGGAGACGATGGCCCGTTTTACCCGCCGTAAATTCCTGCAGGCCCCGGGCGCCGGTCTTGCCGGGATTCTCGCTTCGCATCAGGCGCCGGTGTTCGCGCAGCAGAGCACCGTGCACTGGATCAAGTGGAACGACTTCGTGCCGGCATCCGATGAGCTCCTGCGCAAGTC
>JAEKLK010000205.1 GCA_019509895.1 Betaproteobacteria bacterium
GCTGATCGGCACCTCGTTCATGCTTCTGCACATCGCGATGAACAGCGTCTTCGGCGCGTACGGCACGCCGGAGCAGCGCGCCGTGACGTTCTCGTGGCTGTCGCTCGGCTTCTCCATCTCCAATTCGATCGGCCCGCTCACCGCCGGCTTCGCCATCGAGAGCTTCGGCCATGCCGGCGCGATGCTGGTGCTCGCCACGCTGCCGCTCGTCGCGCTGGTACTGCTGGTGCTGCGCAAGCGGCCGCTGCCGCGCCCCGCTCACGTGGCGCGCGAACGACACGGCGGCGTGATGGGACTCCTGCGCCTGCCCGTCCTGCGCCATACCCTCATCGCGAGCGGGCTGCTCAACATCGGCTGGGACATCTACAGCTTCCTCATGCCGCTCTACGGCTCGCGCATCGGCCTCGCGCCGAGCACCATTGGCACCATCATGTCGTGCTTCGCTGTCGCGACGTTCGTGGTGCGCGCGGTGCTGACGCAGCTGGTACGCAGCGTGCGCCAGTGGCTCCTGATCGGTCCTGGGCCTCGGCCTCGGCGCCTCGCAGCCGGTCATCATGGCGCTCCTCTATGAAGCGTCCCCTCCCGGCCGGCAGGGTGAGGCGGTCGGCATCCGCACGACCATGCTCAATTGCAGCCAGACCTTCATTCCGCTCGCCTCGGGCGCGATCTCGGCGGCGCTTGGCATGACGCCGGTTTTTGCGCTCATCTCACTCTTGCTGCTCGGCGGCGCGTGGTTCGCCCGGCGACGAGGGTGATATAGAATCGCCGCCGATGCGGCGCGTCACGCTCACGCAGTTCCTGGTCGGCCGGCAGCAATCGAACGGCATCAACGCCGACCTGCGGCTGCTCGTCGAGACCATCGCCCGCGCCTGCAAGGCCATCTCGACGCGCGTCAACAAAGGCGCGCTGGCCGACGGCCCGGCGGGGCCCGCGACCAGCAACGTGCACGGTGAGCTGCAGAAGAAGCTCGACGTGCTGTCGAACGAGATCCTGCTCGAGGCCAACGTGTGGGGCGGCAACCTCGCCGCCTTCGCCTCCGAGGAGGAGGAAAAGCCGGTGCCGATCACCGAGCCCTACAAGCGCGGCGAATACCTGCTGCTCATCGACCCGCTCGACGGCTCCTCGAATATCGACGTCAACATCTCGGTCGGCACGATCTTCTCCGTGCTGCGCTGCCCGAAGACGCCGGAGGGGAAATTCTGCGAGCCGGAAGAGGCGGCCTTCCTGCAGCCGGGCAGCCGGCAGGTCGCGGCCGGCTTCGCCGTTTATGGGCCGACCACCGTGTTCGTCCTGAGCGTCGGCGACGGCGTGCACGCCTTTACGCTCGACCGCGAGACCTACACCTTCGTTCTCACGCACCCGGAGATCCGCGTTCCGACCGAGACGGCGGAATTCGCGATCAACGCCTCGAACATGCGGCGCTGGGAGCCGCCGGTGAAGCGCTACATCGACGAATGCCTCGCCGGAAGCGAGGGCCCGCGCGGCAAGGACTTCAACATGCGTTGGGTGGCCTCGATGGTGGCGGACGTCTTCCGCGTGCTCTGGCGCGGCGGCATCTTCATGTACCCGCGCGATTCGAAGCAGAAGGAAGGGCGGCTGCGCCTCATGTACGAGGCGAACCCGATGTCGTTCATCGTCGAGCAGGCGGGCGGCGCGGCGACCGATGGGCGCACGCGCATCCTCGACATCCAGCCGCAGTCGCTGCACCAGAAGGTGCCGGTGATCCTCGGCTCGCGCGAGGAAGTCGAGCGCGTCACCTCGTACCACCGGTGAAATAAGCGGCCCGCAGAAAAGCGGCCCGCAAAAGCAAAAGGCCGGGACGCTGCCCGGCCTTCTCTCTCTCCTCCCCTGGTAACCGTTACTTCAGGTGCTTGCTGACCAGGTTGGTCATCTCGAACATCGACACCTGACCCTTGCCGCTGAACACCGGCTTGAGCTTCTCGTCGGCGTTGATCATGCGCTTGTTTTTCTTGTCCTGGAGGCCGTTTCTCTTGATGTAGGCCCAGATCTTCTTCGTCACCTCGGTCCGCGGCATGTTGCCGGCACCCACCACCGCCGCGAGCGGGCCGGTCGGGGTCATCGGCTTCATGAAGGCCGCATTCGGCTTGCGCTTCTTACCCGCCGCCTTCTTCGCTTTCTTCTTCGCCATCTAGGTTTCTCCTCTGAACGTTCGCTGATCTGTTGGCTGGATCGATCCGTGAATCCCCCGCCGTATAGAGCGGTGGTCGAGAAGATGCCGAATCACAGCCAGCGTGTCAACGACTTTCAGAGGGAAAACACGCCGATTTCCCTCGGCGTTGTATTTCCGACCGTAAAATCCCTCTATGAAGATCGCCGACCTGCGCCAGGAATACATGCGCGCCGGCCTCTCGGAAGCCGACGTCGCGCGCGATCCGCTCGCCCAGTTCGAGCGCTGGTTCGACGATGCGGTGGGCGCGGGCGTGCCGCTCGCGAACGCCATGACGCTCGCCACCGTCGATGCTGGCGGCGCACCGTCGGCGCGCATCGTGCTCCTGAAAGGCATCGAAAAGGGCGCCTTCGCCTTCTATACGAATTACCAGAGCCGCAAGGCGCGCGAGCTCGAGGCACGCGCCGCCGCCTGCCTCGTCTTCATGTGGTCGCAGCTCGAGCGGCAGGTGCGCATCGATGGCACGGTCGAGCGAGTTTCGGCTGCCGAGTCCGATGCTTACTTCGCCACGCGACCGCTCGGTGCCCGCCACTCGGCCTGGGCGTCGCCACAGAGCGAGCGCGTTCCTGATCGTGGAACGCTCGAGCGCGCGCTGGAGGCGGCGCGCAGCCGCTACGGCGATGCGCCGCCACGCCCGCCGCACTGGGGCGGCTACCGCGTGCAACCCCGCAGCATCGAGTTCTGGCAAGGGCGCGCCGACCGGCTGCACGATCGCCTCGTCTATACGCGTGACGGCGCGCGTGACGGCGCAGGTGACGGCGACGGCTGGCGCCTTGTGCGCCTTGCTCCCTAGCAAGCTCGAGAGATTCCTCGCCCGCGCCGGCCTCGGAACGCCGCGGCGCGTCGAATCCCTCCCGGGCGGCGTGTCCTCCGATATCTGGCGCGTCGAGCTTGAGAGAGGTCCGATCTGCGTCAAGCGCGCCCTGCCCCGCCTGCGCGTGGCCCAGGTGTGGGAAGCGCCGATCGTGCGAAACCGCTACGAGCGCCAATGGCTGCAGACCGCCGGCGCCATCGTGCCGAGCGCCGCGCCGCGCGTGCTCGCATGGGACGACGAAGCGGGCCTCTTCGCCATGGAATGCATCGACGCACCCGTGTGGAAATCGCTCCTGCGCCAAGGTGTTGCCGATGCGGGGTTCGCCGCCAGCGTCGGCGATGCGCTCGCGGCGATTCACGCGGCGACCGCCCGCGATGCGCGCATCGCCGAACGCTTTTCGACCGACGCGATCTTCCACGCCATTCGCCTGGAACCCTACCTCGTCGCCACCAGTCGGGTGCACGACGATCTGCGTGCGCGCCTCATCGAGCTCGAGTGTCGCACTGCGGCGACACATCGCGCGCTGGTCCATGGCGATGTCAGTCCGAAAAACATCCTCGTGCGCGACGCGGGACCGGTTTTCCTCGACGCTGAATGCGCCTGGTGGGGCGATCCGGCGTTCGATCTCGCTTTCTGCCTGAACCACATGTTCCTGAAGTCGGTATGGGTACCCCACGCGCGCGAAGGGTTTCTGCGCTGCTATGACGCACTTTCCAGCGCCTACCTGGCCGGCGTCACGTGGGAAGCGCCGGCCGAGCTGGAGGAGCGCGCCGCCACGCTTCTTCCCGGGCTCCTGCTCGGGCGCGTGGACGGCAAGTCCCCGGTGGAGTATTTCGATGAAGCCGGACGCTCGCTCGTGCGCCGCGCGGCGCGCGCGCTGCTTGCCGCGCCCGTGCGCACGCTCGCCGAGCTGAAAGCCGCATGGCAAAGATCCTCGACGTAAAGGGCCGACGCGTCTGGGACTCGCGCGGCCGCGCGACCGTCGAGGCGGAGGTGGTCGTCGGTCGCGGCACCACGGCGCTTGCGCGCGGCCGCGCCATCGCGCCCGCCGGGGCCTCGACCGGCAGCGGCGAGGCGAAATCGATCGACGTTGCGGCGGCCGTGCAGAACGTGAATGGTCCGATCCGCGGCGCGCTGCGCGCCATGAGCGTCGCGAACCAGGCGGCACTGGATGCGCGCCTGCTCGAGCTCGATGGCACCGCCGACAAGCACCGCCTTGGCGCCAACGCCATGGTGGCCGTCTCCCTCGCCTGCGCGCACGCCGATGCGGCCGCGCAGAAGATTCCGCTCTGGAAGAAATTCGCCCGCGATCGTCGCGTCGCATTGCCCCTGCCGCAGATCCAGATTTTCGGCGGCGGCGCGCATGCGCGTGGCCGAGTCGACCTCCAGGACTACATGGTGGTGTGCATCGGCGCCGGCAGCTTTTCCGAGGCCCTCGAGTGGACGGCCGAGATCTATGCCGCCGCGGGCGCCCGGCTTGCGAAACGCGGCCTCCTCGCCGGCGTCGCCGACGAGGGCGGCTACTGGCCCGCCTTCAGGACCAACGAGGAAGGGCTCGCGGAGCTGGTCGGCGCCATCGCCGATGCGCGGCTCGAGCCCGGTGTCGATGTCGGCATCGCGCTCGACATCGCGGCGACCCAGCTCTACCGGGACGGGCGCTACCACCTGGCGCTCGACAAGCGCTCGCTCTCGGCGCGCGAGCTGCACGCGGTACTGGGCGGATGGGTAGAGCGTTATCCGATCGTCTCGATCGAGGATCCGTTCGCCGAGCACGACGCGCCAGCGCTGCAGGCTTTCACCCGCGAATTCGGCGAGCGGCTGCAGATCGTCGGCGACGACTTCTTCGTCACCTCCGCCGAGCGCGTACGCAAGGCCAATGGCGCCTGCAACAGCGTGCTCCTGAAGCCAAACCAGGTCGGCACGCTCACCGAGACCGAGGCCTGCTGGGACGCGGCGCGCGCGGCCGGCTATCGCGCCATCGTCTCGGCGCGCTCGGGCGAGACAGAGGACGTCTCCATCGTGCACCTCGCGGTGGGCTGGGGTGTGGGACAGCTGAAAGTGGGCAGCTTCGCGCGCTCGGAGCGAATGGCGAAGTGGAACGAGGGACTGCGCATCGAGGAAGCGCTCGGCGCCAAAGCGCTACCTTTCCCGGCCGGTAAATTATTTAAATAGCCGCCCCCGCGGGATAGTCGGATCAAACGCTCAAAGCCACTTGCAATCTTTATAATGTGTCCTCCCAATCCCGACAAGATCGCATGGACCGGGCCTCCCATCCCCAATTGAAAGGCGCTGCGCTGGAGAAGGCGCCGACCGGCATTGCCGGGCTGGATGAAATCACAGGGGGTGGCCTGCCGCGCGGCCGCCCCACGCTCATCTGTGGCAGCGCCGGCTGCGGCAAGACGCTTTTCGGCATGGAATTCCTGGTGCGCGGCGCCACGGAGTTCGGCGAGCCGGGCGTCTTCATCGCCTTCGAGGAGACCGCGCACGAACTTGGCCAGAACGTGCGCTCGCTCGGCTTCGATCTCGAAAAGCTGATCGCGAAGAACAAGATCGCGGTCGATTACGTGCACATCGAGCGAAGCGAGATCGCCGAGACTGGGGACTTCGACCTCGAAGGCCTGTTTGTGCGCCTCAACATGGCGATCGACGCCGTCGGCGCGAAACGCGTGGTGCTCGACACCATTGAGACGCTTTTCGGCGGCTTCAGCAACACGCTCATCCTGCGCTCGGAGCTGAAGCGGCTGTTTCGCTGGCTGAAGGACAAAGGCGTGACGGCGATCATTACCGGAGAACGCGGCGACGGCAGGCTTACCCGCCAGGGCATCGAAGAGTACGTGTCCGACTGCGTGATTCTGCTCGATCACCGCGTGACCGAGCAGCTCTCGACGCGCCGGCTCCGCGTGGTGAAGTATCGCGGTACCACGCACGGCACGAATGAGTATCCGTTCCTGATCGACGAAAACGGCATTTCGGTATTGCCGGTCACCTCGCTCGCCCTCAATCATCCGGCGAGCGCAGAGCGCATACCTTCCGGTGTGTCGGGGCTCGACGCGATGCTGGGCGGCGACGGTTTCTACC
Organism: Betaproteobacteria bacterium; assembly: GCA_019509895.1. Classification (GTDB taxonomy): domain Bacteria; phylum Pseudomonadota; class Gammaproteobacteria; order Burkholderiales; family SG8-39; genus SCGC-AG-212-J23. Next base: position 6,081 of record JAEKLK010000205.1, read on the forward strand.
GCGGCTCCTCGATCCTGATCTCCGGCACCGCGGGTACCGGCAAGACCAGCCTTGCGGCCCATTTCGCACATGCCACCTGTGCGCGCGGCGAGCGCTGCCTGTATCTAGCCTTTGAAGAATCTCCCGCGCAGCTCGCGCGCAATATGCGCTCGATCGGCGTCGACATCGAGCCGTGGTTGAAAAAAGGCTTGCTGCGGATCGAAGCGTCGCGTCCGAGCCTTCACGGCCTGGAGATGCACCTCGCCCGCGTGCACAAGCAGGTTGCCGAGTTCGACCCGAAGGTGGTGATCGTCGACCCGATCAGCAACCTCGTCACGGCGGGCAGCGAGCTCGATACGCAGGCCATGCTGCTGCGCTTGATCGATTTTCTGAAAGGCCACGGCATCACCGCGATGTTCGTCAACCTTACGTCCGGCGGTGGTTCCTGGGAGAAGACAGACATCGGTGTGTCCTCGCTCATCGACACATGGATCTTGTTGCGCGACATCGAGCTTGGTGGCGAGAGAAACCGCGGGCTCTACGTCCTGAAGTCGCGCGGCATGAAGCATTCGAACCAGATTCGGGAGTTCCTGATCACATCGAAGGGCATTCAGCTGGAGGAGGTGTACATCGGCCCGGAAGGCGTGCTCACCGGCTCGATGCGCGCGGCGCAGGAGGCACGTGAGAAGGCCGCCGACATTGAGCGGCGCCAGCATGCGGAGCGCAAGCAACGCGAGCTCACGATGCGCCGTGCCGCTCTCGAGGCTCAAATCAAGGCGCTGCAGGCCGAATTTGCCGCGGCCGAGGACGAAGCGAAGGTCTCTCTCGCTGAGAGCGCGGCGCGCGAGCAAACGATCGAGAGCGAGCGTGAGCGGGCCGCCGAGCGTCGCGCCAGCACGGCGAGGACGACGGCGCCACGCCAAACGACAAAAGGGAAGCCCAAATGAGCAGCAAGACGGCCAAGAGCAGTAAGGCCGATAAAGGGGACCCCGAGGAAATGTGGGATCTGCGCCTTTACACCGCAGGCCAGACGCCCAAGTCAATGGCCGCCATCAAGAACCTGAAGCGCATTTGCGAGCAGCATCTGCCCGGCCGGTACAACATCGAAGTGATCGATCTGATGGCCAATCCGCGGCTGGCGAAGGATGACCAGATCGTGGCCATCCCCACGCTCGTGCGAAAGCTGCCCGATCCACTGCGCAGGATCGTCGGCGATCTCTCGGACGAAGCTCGCACGCTGGTAGGCCTGCAGCTCCGCCGCCACCAGGAATCGGAGTCCGCGTGAACGCTACCGCCCCCGACCTCGAGCGCGAAATCCGGGCGCTGCGCGAGCGCCTCGAAGAGGCGGAGGACATGCGGCGCGCCATCTCGTACGGCGAAGTGGACGGTTTCGTTGTCGGTCCGAGCGAAGAGGACAAGAAAGTGCTGCTGCTCGCCGGCGCCTACTCGCGCTACCGGCAGCTCATCGATGAGATGGAGCACGGTACCGTGACCGTCGACACGTCCGGCGCAATCCTGTTCGCCAACCAGCGTTTCGCCAAGATAGTCGGTGCAGGGCTCGGCGAGTTGCATCGGGCCGCGCTCACCGATTACCTGCACGCCGATGATCGCGCTGCCGTCGCCGCGCTGCTCACTACGCCGCCCGACGATCAGGAAGGGATCATCGTGCGCGTCATGCGAGCGACAGGCACGCGCCTACGCGCACGCCTGTCACTCGCATCGACCTGGGACTCGTACGCGACGCTGGTGCTTGCCGACCTATCCGGGGAAGACCTGGCCGAGGAGGCGCAGCAGACGGTCGAGGCGATCCGGCACGGCGAGGTCGACGCCTTCGTCATGGGCGACATGGTCGTTACGCTGACCAGCGCGCGCGATCCGTACCACATGCTCGCCGATCGCATTCACCAGGGTGCGTTGACGGTCTCAGCGCAAGGCAGGATCGTCTACGCCAATTCGCGCTTTTCGCGCATGCTCTGCATCGCCCCGGAACGCATCGTCGGCACGGCTCTCGAAAGCCACGCCATTTCCACTGACCGCGCAGCGCTCTCGGCCGTGCTCTCACCGAACGCTGGCAATGGCTCGCAGGCCGAAGTGCGGCTACGTCGCGCCGACGGTGAATCGATCCACGTACTCGTATCGGTGGCGCCGCTCGCCGACGGGCAGCGCATGTGCCTCGTGACCGACCTGACCGACCTAAAGCGCCATCGGGCCTCGGACGAGCGCACGCGCAAGTTCCTGGGCATTCTGGCGCACGAGTTCCGCGACCGACTGAACACTATGCAGGCGTCGATCGACGCGCTGAAAAGCCGCACGCTCGATCCGGACTGCATAACGGCCGTGGAATCGATTGCCCAGCAAAGCCAGAAAATGCGTCAGGTCGTCGACGACCTTCGCAACATCAACCCGCTCGACTAACCCTAGCTCGCGAGGCCGCTTGCGGCCGCGGCGTGGCCGAGCACGCTGCAGTCGTGGCTGTAGTTGATGGCGCCGTCCCCCAGATCGAGGAACGCCATGCCGCCGAGCGCCTTGACCGCGACGTCGATGTTCTTCATGGCGGCCTCGCTCAAGTTCAACTGCTCAGCGTGCACGCAAACTACCGGGACCTCGCGATACGCCGGCAAACTGCGCACATACTGGAGGAGCTCCAGCATGCGCGATTCGTCGAACTCGAGCTCGATCACCACCAGCTGGAAGCCGTCATGGCGCAAGGCGCTGATCGCCTCGTGCATCGTACGCACGAACGTGAGCTGATGACCCGGCAAACAGTCCCGGATCTTCTCGTCTAACCCGGGCACGCTACCGACCAGAACCTTCGATGACGTAAGCACAGCCCTCTGGGGGAGCAAATAGCATGCCGGCCTCAAGGCAGGGGCTCAAGTCCTTGGGCGCTCAGGCGATAGCGGCGGTCGCACGCGGCGGCGGCCTGAGTGGAGTGGGTAGCAAGGATGGCCGCGGCCCCGCGCTCTTTCGTCTGCGTGCGAAAAAGGCCCAGCACCTGGCGCGCATTTTCCGGATCGAGGTTGCCGGTCGGCTCATCAGCGAGCACGAGCCGCGGCTCGCCGACCAGCGCCCGCGCGATCGCCACGCGCTGCAGCTCGCCGCCCGAGAGCTCACGCGGCGCGCTCGCCTCGCGGCCGGCGAGGCCCACGGCCGCGATCATGGCGCGCACCTTCGCCGGGTCGCTCGCGCCGCGCAGGAGGAGCGCCAGCCCCACGTTCTGCTCGACCGTTAGCTGCGGCAGCACATGGAAGGCCTGGAAGACGAAGCCGTAATGCTCGCGGCGCAGCCGCGTCAGCGCGTCGTCGTCCAGGCGCGTGAGCTCGTGGCTGCCGAAGAAGATCTGGCCCTCATCGACCGGCTCGAGGCCGGCGATGGCGTTGAGGAGCGTCGACTTGCCGATGCCCGACTCGCCGATCACGGCGACGTACTCGCCCGCGGCGAGCTCGAGCGACACCCGGTTCAGCACGGTTCGAGCGCCGTAGCGCTTGCCGACAGCGACGAGCCTGAGCACTCGTAGAATCGTAGCCCATGTTCATCCACGAGCACGGGCTGTGGACCGACGAGCAGCGCTCGCGTGCGCGCGAGCTGCGCCAGCGCCTGGAGCGCGAGCCGCTCGAGCTCGTGCGGCTGGCGTGGGCCGATCCGCACGGCGCCTCGCGCGCCAAGGCGCTCTCGCTCCCCGTGTTCTTCGACGCGCTCGAGCGCGGCTACAACATCAACGTCGCCACCACGACGCTCGACTCGGCGGGGGCGCGCGTCTTCAAGTCCTTCACCCCCGGTGGCGGCATGGACCTGCCGGAGATGACCGGCTCACCCAACCTGGTCGTCGTTCCCGATCCTTCGACCTTCCGCGTGCTGCCGTGGGCGCCCGGCGTCGGCTGGGTGCTGTGCGACGAATACTTCCGCAACGGCACGCCGTTTCATTTCTCGCCGCGCCATCTGCTCCGGCGCCAGCTCGCGCGCCTGGCGCCGCGCAAGATGGACCTGCTCATTGGCCTTGAAGTCGAGTGGTACCTCGCCCGAGTAGCCGAAGATGAGTTGAGCGACGAGCACGTCGGCATCCCAGGCGTGCGTGGCCGGGCCCTGCGCACGCGGCCGATCGAGCCCGGCTACTCCTACCACTCCGAGACCAACATGGATCTCATGCAGCCGGTGCTCTCGGAGCTGGCGCGCGCCTACCACGCGCTCGGGCTGCCGCTGCGCTCACTCGAGAACGAATGGGGCCCGGGCCAGGTGGAATGCACCTTCTCGGCGCAGCGCGCGCTGCGCGCGGCCGACGACTTCCTGCTCTTTCGCACCGCGACGCGCCAGGTATGCCGGCGGCTCGGCTGCCTTGCGACCTTCATGGCGCGGCCGGCGCTCAAGGGTTACTACGCGAGCGGCTGGCACCTGCACCAGTCGCTGATCGACGGCGACGGCCGCAACCTGCTCGCCGGGCCGGAGCTCCTTTCCCCGCTGGGGCAGTCGTACCTCGCGGGCCTGCTCGAGCATGCCGTGCCGAGTACCGTCTTCGCCACGCCGACCGTCAATGGCTACCGGCGCTACAAGCCCAATTCGCTCGCCCCGGACCGCGCCGGCTGGGGCTTCGATCACCGCGGCGCCATGGTGCGCGTGCTCGGCGGGCGCGGCGACCAGGCGACGCGACTGGAAAACCGCCTCGGCGAGCCCGCCGCGAATCCCTACCTCTACATCGCCTCGCAGATCATCGCCGGGCTGGACGGCATTGAGCGCTCGCTGAAACCGCCGCCGCGCGACGACGACCCCTACAGCGCCGAGCGGCCGCCGCTGCCGGCGAGCCTCGGCCGCGCACTCGATGCGCTCGAGGCCAGCCCGCTCTTCCGCCGCCAGCTCGGCGAGGTGTTCGTCGCCTACTACGCCAAAATCAAGCGCAACGAGCTCACGCGCTATCTGCGCTGGCTCGACGAAACGGGCACTTCGGACGCCGAGCCCACGCAATGGGAACAGGATGAGTACTTCGATTTTTTTTGAGCACCTGGTTCACGAGGACCGCGTGCATCGGTCGATCTACACCGATCCGATGATCTTCGAGCTGGAGATGACGCACATCTTCGGCGGCGTCTGGTGCTATCTGGCGCACGAGAGCCAGCTGCCGCGCGTTGACGACTATCTCACCACCCGCCTCGGCCTGCGCCCGATCATCGTCACCCGCGACTCGGACGGCAAGCTGCGCGCGCTCTTCAACCGCTGCACGCATCGCGGCGCGCGCGTCTGCCGCGAGCCGAAGGGCAGTGCGCGCACCTTCCAGTGTCCGTACCATGGCTGGACGTACTTCAATACCGGCAAACTGCGCGGCGTGCCTTGGCCCGAGGGCTACGCCTGCGATTTCGACGACGGCAAGTACAACCTCGCCCAGGTGCCGCGCGTCGAGAGCTACCGCGGCTTCGTCTTCGGCACGCTCAACGCCGACGCTCCCTCGCTCTCCGATTACCTCGGCGCGGCAAAGCAGCCGATCGACGAATGGCTCGACCGCAATCCGGGGGCCCGCGTGGAGGTGCGCGAAGCGAACCGGCTCAGCTTCAAAGGCAATTGGAAGCTCGCCTACGACAACGCCGCCGACGGCTACCACGTCGTCTTTTCGCACCGCTCGCTCCTCGAGACCGAGAACCGCCACGCCGCCGATCCGAACAAGGGGATGTCCTTCTACATGGGCAAGCCCGACGACGCGCCCATGTACGTCCAGTACTTCGGCCGCGGGCACCACTTCAAGGACAAGCGCCCGAACGTCGAGCGCCGCCCCGGCGCCCTCTGGGAAATCGAAGGCGTGCAGCCGGGGATGGAAAGCTACGAGCGCCTCATCCGCAGCCGCCTCGGCAGCCGCGCCCCGCGGGCGCTCGACCTCGCTTCCTCCGAGCCGGTGAACATCAACATCTTTCCCAACCTCTCGATCCTCGGCAACCACATCCAGGTATTCCAGCCGCTCGCGGTCGACCGGACCGAGAGCATCTGGTACGCCACCGCGATCGTCGACGAGGCGAACGAGCTCGAGGGCACCGCGGACGCCGTCAACGCCATCCGCATGCGCACGCAGGAAAGCTTCCCGAATTTCGGCGAGGTCGACGATGCCGCCAACTTCGAGGAAATCCAGAAGGGCCTCGCCGCCT
>JAEKLK010000250.1 GCA_019509895.1 Betaproteobacteria bacterium
CGTGGCCGGAGATGATGAGAAAGCCCGTCTGCTCGCAGGTGCGGGCAACTTCATCCGCCACCGCTCGCTTCCGGGTGGTTTCGTTGCCGAGGAACGGACCGATGTCGATCGTCGGTACTGCGCTCATGAGCCCACCTGCGAAAGTTCAGCGTCGACAAGGCGCTCGTAGGGCGGATCACTGCGAATGAGACCGCCCGAGACGAGCGCCGCCTTGAGGCGCAGGTAAGGCGTCGACGGAAGCTCGGGTGTCTTGGCCCACAGGCCGCTCGTGCGATAAGCGGCGACGATGCGCGTCAGCGCGCCACGCGAGAGCTTCGGCAGGAAACTCGCCACCGCGTCGGCGACCGCGGCCGGAGTGGCGGCGAAGAGCGCGGCCTGCGCGCGCGCCATGCCGCGCACCAGGCGCCGGCAGGCTTCACGCCGGGCGCGGGTGAAGCGGCGCGGCGCGTAGAACGTCGTGTAGGCGATGTCGCCGCGCTCGGTGAAGCGGTGCCAGACATGCCCGTGGCCTTCGCTCACCAGGACATCGGCATAAGGCTCGAAGACCTGCACCACGTCCACCGCGCCGCGCCGATAGGCATCGAGGTTGCGCGCCATCGGCCGCACGCGGCGCTCGGCGATCGACGCCGGATCGAGACCGGCGCGCTGCAGGTCATCCTGGAAGGTCATCCACGGTGTCGGCACGTCGCCCGCCGGCGCGACGCGGAGGCCGACGAGGTCGCGCCAGCGGAAAGCGGCCTTGCGTGTGCGCCCGACTAGGAGAAACGGATCGCGCGCCACGACCTGCGCGAAGCACACCAGCGGACACGCCGGATCGGCGTCGTGATGCATCATCACGCGCATCGGCCCGCCCCACGAGACATCGACGCTTCCTTCCAGGAGCGCAGTCGCCGTGCGCGAAGTGCTCGGCGAGACGACGTGGCGGATGTCCAGCCCTTCGCTCTTCCAGTAGCCGCCCGCGAGGGCGAGATAGAACGGCACGTAAGGCACGGCGCGCATGTTTTCACAGAGGGTGAGGCGCACGCGAACTGCCTATGGAAGCTCTGAAGTAGTCGTCCCCGCGAAGGCCGGGACCCAGTTAAGAAAATCAGAGCGCCTGCGCATCAAGCTCCTCCCTCGAGATTCGTATCGCGTATCCGCGGTTTAACTGCGTCTTCGCCGAGACGACCCTGCAATTAGATGTCCTTCAGGTATTTCGTCTCCAGCTCGCGCCAGTGCTTCGAATTCACCGCCTCCTCGCGGTCCATGAAGGTGGCCAGCTCGGACTCCATGGCGGCGGTATCGCCGTCGCGCTTCAGCACGGCGAGCACCTTCTTCGCGGCCGCGATCGCCGCGCGATGTGTCTGCGACGGATAGATGCCGATGCGGTAGCCCATCGCCTCCAGCTCGCGCGCCGGCAGCACCGGCGTCTTGCCGCCCTCGAAGATGTTGACGAGTGCCGGCTTCCTGAGCTGGCGAGCCGCCGCGGCGAGCTCGTCGCGCGACTGCGGCGCCTCGAGGAAGCCGACATCCGCGCCCGCCTCCAGGTACGCGTTCACGCGGTCGATTGCGGCCTGCAGCCCCTCGATGGCACGCGCATCCGAGCGCGCGATGATCACCATGTCGGCGTCGCGGCGGGTGTCCGCCGCCGCCTTGATCTTGCCCACCATCTCGGCCTTGGAGACGACCTGCTTGCCCTCGTAGTGGCCGCATTTCTTCGGCGACACCTGGTCCTCGAGGTGGAACGCCGAGACGCCGGTCTTCTCGTACTCGCGCACGCTCCTCACCACGTTGAGGGCGTTGCCGTAGCCGGCGTCCATGTCGGCGATCACCGGGATGTCGACGGCGTCGACGGTGCGCGAGATCCATTGCGTCACCTCGCTCATCGTGATGAGGCCGATGTCGGGATAGCCGTTCGAGCGCGAATAGCCACCGCCGGTGAGGTACACGGCATCGAAGCCGGCCCCCTGCACCAGGCGCGCGGTGAGCGTGTCGTATGCGCCCGGCACGACGACGTAGCCCGGCTTCGCGAGCAGCTCGCGGAGCTTCTTCCTCGGATTCATGCTGAAACCTCGTGTGAAAGGCGGTGCCGCAGCACATAGTGCAGCAGGCCGCCGTGGCGGAAATAGTCGACCTCGCGCTTCGTGTCCAGGCGCGCCAGCAGGCGCAGTCGTTCGCGCGCGCCGTCCCCGCGCGTGATCGTGCACTCGAGTCGGCTCCGCGGCGCGATGCCGCTGCCGATGCCGGCGACATCGATCACCTCATCGCCCTTGAGTCCGAGCGTCTTGCGCGTCACGCCTGCGGCGAACTCGAGCGGCAGCACGCCCATGCCAATGAGATTCGAGCGGTGGATGCGCTCGAAGCCCTCGGCGATGACGGCGCGCACGCCGAGCAACCGCGTGCCCTTCGCCGCCCAGTCGCGCGATGAGCCGGCGCCGTACTCCGCGCCGGCGATCACCACTAGCGGCACGCCGTCCTCACGATAAAGCGACGCCGCGGCGTGGATCGGCATGCGCTCGCCGTCCGGATAGTGCACGGTGCAGCTGCCTTCGACGTCCGGCGTCATCTCGTTGCGCGCGCGGGTGCTGGCGAACGTGCCGCGGATCATGACGTCATGGTTGAGGCGCCGCGCCGCGTAGTTGACGAAGTCGCGCGGCGCAATGCCGAGCGAGGCGAGATATTCCGCGGCCGGCGTGCCGGCGGAGATCGCACCGATCGGTGAGATGTGATCGGTGGTGAACATGTCGCCGAACATGGCGAGCACGCGGGCGCCGCGGATGTCGCCCGGCTCCTCGGGCTCGGCGCGCATGTCGTCGAAAAAGGGCGGCCGGCGGATGAAGCTGCTCGCTTCCTTCCAGGGGAACGTCGTGCCGGTGCCCGAGGCGAGCGCGCGCCACTGCGGCGAGCCCTCGCCCACCTCGGCATAACGCGCCCGGTAAAGCGCCGGGTTGATCGTTTGCGCGATGATGCTGTCGATCTCGCCGCGCTCCGGCCATACGTCGCGCAAATACACCGGAGCGCCCTGCGCATCTTCGCCGAGCGGTTCGGACGCGAGGTCGACCAGCACGGTCCCGGCAAGCGCATAAGCAACCACGAGCGGCGGCGACGCGAGGAAGTTGGCGCGCACCGCCGGATGCACGCGTCCCTCGAAATTGCGGTTGCCGGAAAGGACGGCGACGGTCGTGAGGCCGCCCGCCTTGATCGCCTCGTCCACCTCGGGCGGCAGCGGCCCGGAATTGCCCATGCAGGTCATGCAGCCGTAGCCCGCCGGCTGGAAACCGAGCGTGTCGAGCGCCTTTTGCAGGCCGCTCTTCTCCAGGTAATCGGCAACCACGCGGGAGCCGGGGGAAAGCGAGGTCTTCACCCACGGAGGCGGCTTCAGCCCGCGCGCCACCGCATTCCGCGCCAGCAGTCCCGCGCCGATCATGACCGCCGGGTTGGAAGTGTTCGTGCAGCTCGTGATGGCGGCGATGACGACGTCGCCGTCTTTCAGCTTTGGCGTTGCCTTTTCTTTCGTGACCAATTTTCGAAAAGCCGCCGGTGCCTCGCGCAGCGGCATGCGGTCTTGCGGCCGACTCGGTCCGGAAACGCTCGGCTCGACCGTCGCGAGGTCGATCTCCAGAATTTCGGTAATAGGCCTCCACGAGCGCGACCTGCGCATCGTCGCGGCCCGTGAGCCGCAGGTAGCGCAGCGTCTCGGCATCCACCGGGAAGAATCCCATGGTGGAACCGTTCTCCGGGCTCATGTTCGCAATCGTCGCCCGGTCGGGGAGCGCGAGCTCGCCGACGCCGGGACCGAAGTACTCGACGAACTTGTCGACCAGCTTGTGCCGGCGCAGCGTCTGCGTCACGGTGAGCACGAGATCCGTCGCGGTCACGCCGGGCTTCAGCTTGCCGATAAGCCGGCAGCCGACGACTTCGGGCACCAGCATCGCCACGGACTCGCCGAGCGCGCCGGCACCGCCCTCGAGGCCGCCGACGCCCCAGCCGAGGATGCCGAGGCTGTTGATCATCGCGGTGTGGCTGTCCATGCCGAGGACCGCGCATCTACCGGCGGCGCGTCACCAACCCGCCCCTCTACGCGGCATACACGCTGAAGGCGCTGCTCGAACGGCGGGGCATCGTGGTGGGCCAGACGCCCCACCTGGGGGTTGCTC
>JAEKLK010000206.1 GCA_019509895.1 Betaproteobacteria bacterium
GAACGATGAGCTTGAGCTGGTCGAGGCAGAGCGTCGCCCCCGACGCGGCGAGCGAGCGCTCCAGCACCAGCTCGCGCGTCTCCGGATTGAGGATGCCGGAATGCTCCAGTGTCATGACAAAGCCGCGGCATTCCGCATCGAGCTTGGCGAGCTCACGCGGTGCGAACGCGCGAAAGCTCCTGCGCGGGTCGGGCAATGCCGCCGCCACGCCGCGTGGGGCATGCAACACGCCCGCCAGCCAGTGTAGCGCCTCCGTAATGTCCGAATCCTCGAAGCCCGCCGCGGACAGCTTGCGCGCTACACGCTCGCGGTCATCGGCGAGTTCCGCCTGCTGGCAGTTCTCAAACAGGTACACCAAGACGTCGTACATAGTAGGCACTCCTTTCTTATAACGCGGGGCCGCGACAAGCGTTTACCCGCGGTGCGCCTTTTCCAGGCGCTGGTAAAGCCCTCCCGGCAGCACGGTCACCCGGCCGTCGAGCTCCAGGCGTAGCAGCTCCGCCGCCACCTGCTCGGCGGTGAGGCCGGCACGCGTGCAAAGTGAATCGACATCCACCGGATCGTGTCCCATGACCGCGAGCAGTCCGGTGTCGGCTACCGTTGGCGCGGCGCTCGTGTCGGCCGCGCCGCTTGGCCGAAAGCCGGCGAGCTCCGAAAGCACGTCGTCGGCGGATTCGACGAGCTTGGCGCCGGTCTTGATGAGCGCATGGCAGCCCTTCGCCAGCGGCGAATGGATCGAGCCCGGAATCGCGTAGACGTCGCGCCCCTGATCAGCGGCAAGACGCGCGGTGATCAGCGATCCCGAAGGAAGAGCCGCTTCGACCACCAGGCAGCCGCGCGCGAGACCGCTGATCAGCCGGTTGCGTCGTGGAAAGTTGTGGCCGATCGCCGGCGTGCCCAATGCGAATTCCGATACCAGCACGCCCTTCTCGGCGATCTCCGCGGCGAGCTCGGCATTGCGCGTGGGATAGACCACATCGATGCCGGTGCCGAGCACCGCGACGGTGGAACCCGGACCGGCGAGGCCGCCCCGGTGCGCCGCCGTGTCGATGCCGAGCGCAAGACCCGAGACGATCGTGAGCCCGGCCTCGCTCAGCGCCTTGGCGAACTGCCAGGCATTGCTTTCGCCTTGTGCCGAAGCGTTGCGGCTGCCGACGATGGCAAGCGCCGGCGCACGCAGGAGCTCGAGCCGGCCATGCACGTAGAGCAGCGCGGGCGGATCGCTTGTTTCTAGAAGCGCTCGCGGATACGTCTCGTCGGCAAGCGTGACGATGTGATGCCGCTCGGCCGCGGCCCAGTCGAGCGCGCGCGCCGCGAGCTCGCGCACGCGTGTCGAATGGAGCGCTTCCAGCGTCGCGGGCGGCAAATGAGCGGCGAGCTCTGCGCGCTCTCGTGCCAGCACAGCGTCTGGCAGGCCGAATTGCCGAAGCAGGTCACGCAGCGTCGAGGCGCCAAGCCCGGGAGTCAGCGTGAGCTGCAACCAGCTCGCGAGTCCCGGGTCGGGCTTCATGGGCGCGGCGCGCGCTGCCTGCTACGGTGTCTGCACAACGTCGAATGGGCCGATCGGCCGCGAGATGTGCATCACCAGCGCGTACGACACGCGGTTGAAGACGCGGAACACGAATGCGAGCCCGGCCCGCTCATCCGGCAGCTTGATGTTCGCATCGCGCGCATCGCGGGCCTTGAACACATCGCGCACCGACCCGCCAAGGGAGTAAAGCGCCAGCACATGGCCGACTTCGAGGCCGTCGCGCGCGCCGCGGTTGATGCTGATGATCGTCTGAGGGCCGGCTTCCGCCACCTTGCCGAGGCCGCCATGGATGGCGATGACCCGGCCGCGAATGTTGCTCGCCGGTGAGTGCGGCGCGTAGTTGATGACTTGCGGCGGCCCTGCAGGCACGAGTTTGTCGCCGGCGCCCATTTCCTGCGCTGCGCTCGTCAGCACCACGGTCGCCGGGTCACCGTCGCGCTCCAGTCGCGCGGTGCCCAGGTAGATTGCCTCGTACGCAAGCGTCTGGTTGGTATCCGGATCCACCAGTGGGGCGCCGCGCCGGTAGACATACCAGCTTTCCTCATTCGAGCCGGCAATGCCGCGTACGTAAGCGCTGTTTCCAGCGGCCAGAATGACCCGATCGCCCTGCGTGCCGACGATGGTCGGCGCCTTGTCGAGGCCATCGGGCTCGACCACCACCGGGCGGGAGAGGAAGGGCTCGATAACCGAGGAGGGAATGCTCGGGATGCTTTCTTTTGCGAGCGACTGGCCGCGGATCCGAGGACCGAGCTTTTGTGACCCGGATGGTGCGGCTCCGCCGGCCCGTCCGGAGCCGGTTTCGGTTCCCGTCTCGGTGCCCGCCCCCGTGCCCGTACCGATGGTTACCTGCCCGCGCGCCCGGTCGAGCGTAATGACGTAGCCGGGATAGATCAGGTGCGGGTTGCGGATCTGGTCCTTGTTGAGACCCCAGAGTTCGGGCCAGCGCCAGGGTGAATCGGTGTAGCGCTGCGAAATCCCCCAAAGCGTGTCCCCGGGAACTACAACGTAGCGCTCCGGCGCGTCCGGCCGGATGGTGAGAGGTGTGCTGGGAGCCTGTGCGCCGGCCGCGGCGCAGAGTACGAATAAACTGAGTGCTGTGATAGACTTACGCAATTGCTCGACCATGTGACCCCGCCCGTTTTTTATTGCGGCTCCTGGATCGGCCTTTGTTCAAATAGCTTATGTGGCGCATTAGATTGTCCATATAATCTATTCAATTAGCAAGTAAATTTGGCTTCATGGCGATTCTGAACATCCTCCGATATCCCGACGCGCGGCTCCACAAGGTCGCATTCCCCGTCACCGTCTTCGATGCCGGCCTAAAAAAGCTGGTCGCGGACATGACTGAAACGATGTACGCGGCGCCGGGCATCGGCCTGGCGGCGACGCAGATCGACGTCCATAAGCAGGTGATCGTGGTCGACGTCTCGGAGCGGCGCGATTCGCTCGTCGTGCTGGTCAATCCCGAGATTGTCGAGGCGACCGGGGAATCCGATATCGAGGAAGGCTGCCTTTCGCTCCCGGGCATCTACGAGCTAGTGCCGCGGGCCGAGCGGGTCAAGGTTCGCGCGCACGATCAGAACGGCAACGCCTTCACCCTCGAGGCGCAGGGTCTGCTCGCCGTGTGCATTCAGCACGAGATGGATCACCTGAAGGGCAAGGTGTTCGTCGAGAACCTGTCGCAGCTAAAGCAACAGCGCATCCGCGCAAAGCTCGCCAAGCAGCTGCGCAAGTCCGCCTGACGCGTCCCTGCGCCTAATCTTCGCCGGGACACCGGCGTTTGCGAGCATGGGCTGGAGATCCTCCAACCGCTCAGCCTGCGCGATGACGCAGTGCTCGATCGGCTGCGCAGTGCTCGCGCCGATGCCCTTATCGTGGCCGCCTACGGACTGCTGCTGCCGCCGCCAGCGCTCGAAGCGGCCCGTCATGGGTCGATCAACATCCATGCATCGCTGCTGCCCCGCTGGCGCGGCGCCGCGCCGATTCAGCGGGCCCTCTTGGCAGGCGACGGCGAGACGGGCGTGTCAATCATGCAGATGGACGCGTTCCTCGATACCGGGCCGGTCTACGCGCAACGCCGGCATCCCATCGGCCCAGAAGATGACACCGGCACCTTGCAGGATCGGCTCGCCGAGCTCGGCGGCGATCTGCTGCTCGAGGTGCTGGCCGCCATCGACCATGGAGAGGCACGCGCGGTGCCGCAGCCGCAGACCGGCGCTACCTATGCGCCGAAAATCGACAAGGCGGAGACCTGGCTCCGCTGGGACCACCCTGCGGCGGAGCTCGAGCGCGCTGTGCGTGCCTTCCGGCCGTCGCCGGGGGCCAGCGCGCGATTCTGCGGCGAAACGCTCAAGGTCTGGCGTTCCCGGGTCGTTGCGAGCCGCGGCGCGCCGGGCAGCCTGCTCGACTTCCCGGATGCGCTGCACGTCGCGTGCGGCAAGCAGGCGCTTGCGCTGGAGGAGCTCCAGCCGGCCGGCGGGCGTCGCATGACGGCCGCGGAATATCTGCGCGGCCGCCGCATTGGGCGCGACGCGCGGTTCGAATGACGGCGGGCGCAACGCTCGCTGCGGAGCTCGCCCAGGCCGCGCGCATGGTGTCGCGCGTTGCCGCCGGAAAGAGCCTTTCCGAACAGTTCGAGGACTACACGGCCGCCGCGCATACCTCTCGCGGCGCGCTGATCGACCTTACCCATGGCACGCTGCGCCGCTATGGGCGCCTCCAGGCCATCGTGCAAGAGCTCTCGGCACGCGGTCGAGCCGACGATCGCGTGCAGGCGCTGCTGTGGTGCGCGTTGTACGCGGTGGAATCGGGACGCTATCGCGAGCACACGATCGTCGATCAGGCGGTGAAGGCGTGCACGCTCATGGAGCTGTGGAGCGCCAAAGGATACGTCAATGCGCTGCTGCGCAGATTCCTGCGCGAACGCACGGGCATCGAGGCCGCTATTGCGCGCGACGAGGTGGCGCTCTACCAGCATCCGGGCTGGTGGATCGATTTGCTGCGCGGCGCCTACGCCGGCAATTGGCAAGCGGCGCTGGCCGCGGGCAATGGCCATCCGCCGATGTGCTTGCGCGTGAACCGGCGGCGCACCGATGCCGCCGCCTATGAAACAGAGCTCGCACGCCAGGGCCTGAGCGCCCGGCGCTGCGGTGCCGAGGCGCTGCTTCTGGAGCGGCCGGTACCGGTGGAGCGGCTGCCCGGGTTCGCCTCGGGCGAAGTGTCGGTGCAGGATCTCGGCGCGCAGCGCGCCGCGCCTCTCCTCGGGCTGAGCGCCGGTCAGCGCGTGCTCGATGCATGCGCTGCGCCCGGCGGAAAGAGCGGGCACGTGCTCGAGCTTGCCGACGTTACGCTGACGGCGCTCGACGTGAACGCGGCCCGCGCCGCGCGTATTGCTCCGAACCTCGAGCGGCTCGGCTTGCGCGCGGAAGTGAGGGTGGGTGATGCCGCGCATCCCGAGGCCTGGTGGGATGGCGTTTCGTTCGATCGCATCCTCGCCGATGTGCCCTGCTCGGCTTCCGGCATCGTGCGGCGCCATCCGGACGTGAAATGGCTGCGGCGCGCAAGCGACCTCGCGGCCTTCGCGGCGCGCCAGTCGTCGATCGTGGGGGCGCTTTGGCGGCTGCTCGTACCGGGTGGTAAATTGCTGTATGCCACCTGCTCGCTTTTCCCCGAAGAGAATGAGCGCGTGGTTGCCGCATTCCTCGGCGGCGAGCCTGGCGCTCGGCGACTGCCCCTGTCCGACGGCCAGCCCGCGCAATGGCTGCCGGGCGACCAGCACGACGGCTTCTACTACGCGTTGATCGAAAAACCAGTCTGACATGCGCGCGGTGCGCCGCATCGCTCTGTGGGCCTTGCTCGCATCGCTGGTGCTGCCGCTTGCGCGCGCCGACGAGATCAGCGTGCGGGGCGCGCAGCTGCGCCCGGTGGAGGACGGGCTGGTGCTCGACGCCGACTTCGACTTCGAGCTCACGCCACGGCTCGCCGAGGTGGTCTCCGGCGGCGTGCCGCTCTATTTCCGTGTCGACTTCGAGCTGACGCGGCGGCGCTGGTACTGGTTCGACGAAAGCGCCGCTTCCAAGCGACTGCATCTGCGCCTGTCCTATCATGCCCTGACGCGGCAGTACCGGCTTTCGACCGGCCTGCTGCAGCAGAGCTTTGCCACGCTCGATGAGGCACTGAACGTGCTCAAGCACATTCGTAACTGGCTGGTCGTCGATCGCACGGTGACTTTCGCCGAGGCGGACTATGACGCAGCGGTACGCATGCGACTCGATCCGTCGCTCCTGCCCAAGCCGTTTCAGCTGAGCGCGCTCACCAACCGCGAGATGCAGCTGGAATCGCCATGGCGGCGCTTCATCGTGCGCGCGCCGCGCCAGTTGCCGGCGCCTGTGGAGAGCCGTGAGCCGGCCGCGGCCAGGGAACGATGAAGCTGCTCCTCATCATCGGCAGCGGCGTCGCGGCGGTCGGCCTTTTCCTGCTCGCCACGGCGAGCGGCGACACGGCGTTTTTCGCCCAGCAATACCCGCTGCTGCTGGCGCTCAATGCGGCGCTCGCGGTGCTGCTGGCGGCGCTGGTCATTTACCAGCTCGCGGCGCTTGCGCGCCGCTATCGCGCGCGCGTGTTCGGCACACGGCTGACCTGGCGGCTGTTTCTGCGCTTCGCCGCGCTTGCGGTGCTGCCGGGCCTGATCGTCTATGCCGTCTCGGTGCAGTTCATAACGCGCTCGATCGAGTCGTGGTTCGACGTAAAGGTCGACGCCGCCCTCGAGGGTGGCATGAACCTCGGGCAGCAGGCGATCGACCAGATGCAGGTCGAGCTACAGGCGAAGGCGCGCGCCATGGCGCTCGAGCTGGCCGATGCGCCGGCCGCGCAGGTCGTGACGAACCTGGAGCGGCTCCGGCTGCAGGCCGGGGTACGCGAGGCGCTGCTGGTGAACGCACGAGGACGGCTGCTCGCGGCCGCGACCGAGGACACGGCCAACCTGGTGCCCGAACTGCCGGCGCCGTCGCTCCTGAGGCAGGCCCGCGCACAGCGCGGCCATGTCGCGGTCGAAGCGCAGCCCGGCAAGGGGCTTTGGCTTCGCGCCATCGTCCCGGTCGAGGCACTGGCGCTCGCGGCCGAGCCGCGGTTCCTGCAGTTGCGCGCCCCAGTACCGCCGAGCCTGGCGCGCAACGCCGAAGCGGTGGAGGCGGCCTATCGCGACTATCGCGAGCTCGCCCTATCGCGCGACGGTCTGAAGCGCATCTACATAGTGACGCTCAGCTTCGCGCTTCTCATGGCGCTGTTCGTGGCGATCGCCGTGGCGGCGACGCAATCGAAGCTCCTCGCCGACCCACTCGCTACGCTCGCGCAGGCGATGCAGGCAGTGGCGCGCGGGGACTTCTCGCGCCACGCGCCGGTAACCAGCCGCGATGAGCTCGGCGTCCTCACCGAGTCGTTCAATTCGATGACCCGTCAGCTCGAGGAAGCGCGGCGGGTGCTGGAGGCGAACCGCACGGCGCTCGAGGCGGCAAAGGCGCGCCTTGAAAACATCCTCGCCAATCTGTCCGCCGGCGTGCTCGTATTCGCACAGGACCTGGCGCTGTCGATCTCCAACCGCGGCGCGCTCGCCATTCTGGGCACGGAGCTCGACGAGTTTTCGGAGTTGATGCGTGCCCATCTACGCGAGCAGGGCGCCAAGGCTTGGCAGCTCGAGCTCGAGCTGAAGGGCAGCCGCAAGTCTTTGCACGCGCGCGGCGTTGCGCTGCCAGAGGCCACCGGCGGCGGCTATGTCGTCGTGTTCGACGACATCACGCAGCTGATCAATGCGCAGCGCGCCATCGCCTGGGCGGAGGTGGCCCGGCGCCTCGCCCACGAGATCAAGAACCCGCTCACCCCGATTCAGCTCTCGGCGGAACGGCTGGAGATGAAGCTCGCCGGGCGGCTGTCGCGCGAGGATGCGGAGGCCCTGCGCCGCTCGACGGGAACTATCGTCAACCAGGTCGCGGCGCTCAAGGCGATGGTCGACGACTTTCGCGACTATGCGCGGCTGCCGGCGCCCCAACCGGCGCGCCTTGATCTCAACGCGCTGCTGAGCGAGGTGCTCGCCCTGTACGAAAATCCGCAGGTGCCGATCACCCAGCGCTTTGCACCCGGCCTGCCGCCGGTCTGGGCGGACGCGGCGCAGATACGCCAGGTGATCCACAATCTCGTGCAAAACGCGCAGGACGCGCTCGAGACCGTGCGTGCCGCCGGCCGCACGCCCTCGATCGAAGTGCGCACCGAGCTCGCCGGCGACCGCGTGCGCCTTGCGGTGTCGGACAATGGCGGCGGCTTTCCCGAGGAACTGATGGCGCGCATCTTCGAGCCCTATGTGACGACCAAGCCGCGCGGCACGGGCCTGGGCCTCGCCATCGTCAAGAAAATCATCGACGAGCACCACGGCACGGTGTCGATCGAGAACCGCGAGCCGCGCGGCGCCTCGGTCAGCGTGCTGTTGCCTCTCGCGAAGGCCGCCTGAACATGGCGCAGATCCTGGTCGTCGACGACGAAGTCGGCATCCGCGAGCTTCTCTCGGAGATCCTTGCGGACGAGGGCCACCAGGTGGCGCTCGCCGAAAGCGCCGCCGATGCGCGTCGGCTGCGCGAGCGGGGACGCCCGGATCTCGTGCTGCTCGATATCTGGATGCCGGATACCGACGGCATCACGCTGCTCAAGGAATGGGCGGCGAGCGGCCAGCTCACCATGCCGGTGGTGATGATGTCAGGCCACGCGACAATCGAGACCGCGGTCGAAGCGACTCGCATCGGCGCCCTCGATTTCCTCGAGAAACCAATCGCGCTGCAGCGGCTACTGACCACGGTCAAGCGCGCGCTGCGGCACCCGGAGTCGACCGCAGCGCCGCAAGTGAGCCTCGCCCCGCTCGGCCGTTCCGGCGCGCTGGCCGACGCGAAGAAGCGGCTGGCGCAGGTCGCGCAGCTGGCCGCGCCACTGCTGCTGCGCGGCGAGCGCGGCATGCGCGCCGAGCTTTTCGCCCGCCTGCTGGTGCCCTTGGGCGCCCCGTTCGTGGCGGGCGCCGAGACGCTGGCCGAAGCGCCGTCCGATCTGCTCGCCAAGGCGGCGGGCGGCGTGCTTTTCCTGCCCGACCTCAGCCGTCTGGAGCGGGCCGAGCAGCGCCACATCGAATTCCTTCTGCCGCGTGCCGACAAGTACAAGGCGCGCATCGTGTCTTTCTCGCCAGTCGACCCGCGCGCGTTGGTGGAAAAGCACGATTTCGACCCCGACCTTTGCTTGCGGCTCGCCGAGCTCACGCTGAAGTTGCCTGCCGTACGCGAATTCGCCGAGGACGTCCCGGACCTCGCTTCGCTAATGCTCGCGCAGCTGGTCGAAGCACGCCTTTGCCCGCCGCGGCGCCTTGCGATTGCCGCCCTCAATGCGCTTCGCCACTATCCGTGGCCGGGCAACCTGGCCGAGCTCGAAAGCGTGGTGAAGGATCTCGCCTTCACTTCGCTCGAGGACGAGGTCCAGCTGCAGGACGTGGAGCGGGTGATCGCGGCACGCGGGTCCCCCGGCACGCTGCCCGAGGTGGCGCTCGACCGGCCCTACCGCGAAGCGCGTGAAGCGTTCGAGCGCGTCTATTTCGAGAACCTGCTCGCGCGCGAGCACGGCAGCATGTCGCGCGTGGCGGAACGCTCCGGCCTCGAGCGGACGCACCTCTACCGCAAGCTCAAGGCTCTCGGACTGCCCGTCGGGCGCCGCGAGGAAAGCTAAGGCTGCTTCTTAGGCTTCTTCGGCCGATGCGGCCGCTTCTTGCCGTAGCTCGCGCGGTAGATCTTGCCGCGCCGCGTGCGCTTGTCACCTTTTCCCATGGCGGCCGATTATAGCGACGCGCTCGCGGCCGTCGCCGCGGGTTCGTAGGCGAGGTTCGGCGCGAGCCACCGTTCGGCCTCGGCGAGCGGGCAGCCGCTGCGGCGCGCGAAGTCCTCGACCTGGTCCCGGCCGATCTTGCCGACGGCGAAGTAGGACGACTGCGGATGCGAAAGATAGAACCCGGCCACCGACGAGGGCGGCAGCATTGCGTAGGACTCGGTCAGCCGCATGCCGGCGCGGCGCTCCGCTTCGAGCAGCTGGAACAATCCTCCTTTGGCCACGTGGTCCGGACACGCCGGGTAGCCCGGCGCCGGCCGGATGCCGCGATACGACTCCGCGATCAACGCTTCCCTGGAGAGCTGCTCGTCGCGCGCGTAGCCCCAGAACTTCCGCCGCACCTGCTCGTGAAGCCGCTCCGCGAACGCCTCGGCGAAACGGTCGGCGAGCACCTTGAGCATGATGGCGTTGTAGTCGTCGTGGCTCGCCTCGTAAGCGCGCACGCGCTCCTCATAGCCGTCCGCGCATACCGCGAACGCCCCGGCCCAATCCGGCACGCCGCTTGACTTGGGGGCGACGAAGTCGGCGAGGCACAGGTTCGGCCGTCCCTGCGGCTTGCGGTTCTGCTGGCGAAGGTTGTGCCACGTGATGAGCCGCTCGCGCCGCTCCTCGTCAGCATAGATCTCGATATCGTCGGCATTGACCTGCGCGGCCGGATAGAGCGCCAGGACGCCGTTCGCCACGATCCAGCGCTCCTCGACGACGCGCTCGAGCATCGCCCGGCCTTCGGCGAGCAGCTTGCGCGCCTCGGTTCCGACCACCGGATCCTCCAGGATCCGCGGATACGAACCCGACAATTCCCACGCTTGGAAAAAGGGCGACCAGTCGATATACGGCACGAGCTCGCCGAGCGGATAGTCGGCAAGCTCGACGATGCCCGTACGCGCCGGCGCGGGCGGGCGATAGGCCTGCCAGTCGGTCTTCAGGCCGAGCCGGCGCGCCTCGCCAAGCTCGAGCAACGGGCCCGGGCCGCTCTTCTGACTGTGCTGCAGCCGGATCTTTTCGTAGTCGGCGCGCACTTCCGCGAGATAGGCGTCGCGGCCCTCGGCGAGCAGTCTCTGCACCACCGGGACGCTGCGCGACGCGTCGGGTACATAAACCACGGGGCCTGAGTAGTTGGGCGCGATCTTCACTGCCGTATGTGCGCGCGAAGTCGTCGCGCCGCCGATCAGGAGCGGCAGGCGCAGCTGCAAGCGTTCCATCTCACGCGCGACGTGCGCCATTTCCTCGAGAGACGGCGTGATCAGCCCCGACAGGCCGACGACGTCGGCGTTTTCGCGCTGCGCCGTCTCGAGGATCGTCTGCGCGGGGACCATCACGCCGAGGTTGAGCACCTCATAGTTGTTGCACTGGAGTACGACCGCGACGATGTTCTTGCCGATGTCATGCACGTCACCCTTGACGGTGGCGAGCACGATCCTGCCCTTGGCGCGCGCGCGCTCGCCGCTTCGCGCCTTCTCCGCCTCGATGTAGGGCACCAGGTGCGCCACCGCCTGCTTCATGACGCGAGCGGATTTCACCACCTGAGGCAGGAACATCTTGCCGGCGCCAAAGAGATCGCCGACGATTTTCATGCCGTCCATCAACGGTCCTTCGATCACCTGGATCGGCCGCGGGTACTTGAGCCGCGCCTCCTCGGTGTCGGCAACGACGTGCGTCGATATGCCGTTTACCAGCGCATGCGAGAGCCGTTCTTCCACGCTCGCGGCGCGCCAGGCGTCGTCCTTGCCGGCCTGCTTGGTGGTCGCCTTGACGCGGCTGGCGAACTCGATTATCCGCTCGGTGGCGTCGGGCCGCCGGTTGAAGATCACGTCCTCGACACGCTCGCGCAGCTCGGCGTCGAGCTCGGCGTACACGCCGAGCTGCCCGGCATTGACGATGCCCATCGACATGCCGGCGGCGATGGCGTGATAGAGAAACGCCGTGTGCATCGCCTCACGCACCGTGTCGTTGCCGCGGAACGAGAAGGAGAGGTTCGATACGCCGCCCGACACCTTGGTCTGCGGCAGATTGGCACGAAGCCAGCGCACCGCCTCGATGTAGTCGATGCCATAGCGCGCGTGCTCCTCGAGGCCGGTGGCGATGGCGAAGATGTTCGGGTCGAAAATGATGTCCTCGCCGGCAAAGCCGTGCTCGGTGAGCAGCCGATAGGCGCGCTGGCACACCGCGATGCGCCGCTCGAGCGTATCGGCCTGGCCCCGCTCATCGAACGCCATTACCACCACGGCGGCGCCGTAGCGGCGGCATAGGTTGGCCTGCCGCAGGAATTCGGCCTCGCCTTCCTTGAGCGAAATGGAGTTCACCACCGCCTTGCCTTGCACGCATTTCAGTCCCGCCTCGATCACGCTCCAGCGCGAGCTGTCGATCATCACCGGTACGCGCGCGATGTCCGGCTCGACGGCGAGCAGGCTGAGGAAGGTGTGCATCGCCTTCGGCGAATCGAGCATCGCCTCGTCCATGTTGACGTCGACGATCTGCGCGCCGTTCTCCACCTGCTGCCGCGCAACCGCGAGCGCGCCGGCGTAATCACCGGCAAGCACCAGGCGCGCAAATGCGCGAGAGCCGGTGACGTTGGTTCGCTCGCCGACGTTGACGAAGAGCGAGCGCTCATCGACGTTGAACGGCTCGAGGCCCGCGAGGCGCAGCGCCGGCGGTCGCTTCACCGGCACGCGCGGCGGCATGTCGGCGAGGGCATCTGCCATGGCGGCAATATGCTCGGGCGTCGTGCCGCAGCAGCCGCCGGCGATGTTGATCCAGCCGGCGCGTGCCCATTCGCCGATATGGCGTGCCATCGAGTCCGGCGTATCTTCGTATTCGCCGAAGGCGTTCGGCAGCCCGGCGTTCGGATGGCACGAAGTGAACGCCTCCGAAAGCTTGGCTAGCTCCTCCACGTACGGGCGGAGCTCCTTCGCACCGAGGGCGCAATTGAGGCCGATGGCGAGCGCGCCCGCATGCCGCACCGAGTTGTAGAACGCCTCGGTCGTCTGGCCGGACAGCGTGCGCCCGGAAGCGTCGGTGATGGTGCCGGAGATCATCACCGGCAGCCGCGTGGCGCGGCGCTCGAACGCCTCTTCTATGGCGAAGAGCGCCGCCTTGGCATTCAGCGTGTCGAACACCGTTTCGACGAGGAGGAGATCAACCCCGCCGTCGAGCAAGCCGTCGATCGCCTCGCCGTAGGCGGCGACCAGGCCGTCGAAATCGATGGCGCGAAAACCCGGGTCGTTCACGTCGGGCGAGATGGAGAGCGTCTTGTTGGTCGGCCCGAGCACGCCGGCGACAAAGCGTGGCCGCTCGGGCGTGCGCGCCTGCCATTCCAGCGCCGCGTCGCGCGCCAGCTGGGCCGCCGCGCGGTTCAGCTCGCGCGCGAGCGACTGCATGCCGTAGTCGGCGAGCGCGACGGCAGTCGCGTTGAACGTATTGGTCTCGATGATGTCGGCGCCGGCCTGCAGGTACTGGGAGTGGATGTCGCGAATGAGCCGAGGCTGCGTGAGCGACAGCAGGTCATTGTGGCCGCGCAGCTCGCGCGCCCAGTCGCGAAAGCGTGCGCCGCGGTAGTCCTCTTCCGCGAGCCGTGCGCGCTGGATCATGGTTCCCATCGCGCCGTCGAGCAGCGCGATGCGGCTCGCTAGCAGCGCGGCGAGCTTGGCGGAATGAGTGGCGGAATGCGGCACAGCAGACATCCGTTGCTCCAACAAAAAGGCCCGTTCAGCTTTGCGCGAAACGGGCCACGCGGACACGTCTCTTTAGCGGCATTTGTAACGCGCCCGCAAGCTGAACATCAAATCGGCGCGACTGATGGGAGTCTGCCCACAGGCCCCCCGGCGTGTCAATGGCGGCGCTTATAATCGCCGCCCCGTGAGCACGCCCGCCGATTTTCCCTCCATCGTGCACCGCTTCCCCTGCCAGGTGCACTGGGGCGACTGTGATCCCGCCGGCATCATCTTCTATCCGACCTACTTCCGCTGGGTCGACGCCGCGAGCTGGGCGCTCTTCGAGTCGGTGGGTTACGCGCCGCAGTGGATGCGCCGCGAGCACCTGGCCATGCCGCTCGTCTCGGCCGAATGCCAGTTCCTCGCTCCCGCAGTGCACGGCGACCGCTGCGAAGTGCGCTCCCGCATCATGCGTTTCGGCGGCAAATCTTTTATCGTCGAGCACGACATCGTGCGGGCCGACGAAACGCCGCTCGCCAAGGCGAAGGAAACGCGTGTCTGGGGCCGCCATGTCGGCGGGCCCGGCACGCCGATGAAGGGCGAGACGATCCCGGAAGAGGTCAAAGCGCGCTTTCGCGCGCCTTCACCCAGTCGCTGAGCACGTCCTGCGTCATCCCCGGTGCGGCGCCGTAGCTCGCCGCCGGCTCGAACAACCCATCCATATCCGCCGGTTTCACGAGTCCTGTCGCTTCTGCGTCTGCTCTTGCGACGTCACGCAAATGCCGCTTCTCGCCCACCGCCTGCTCGATCAGCCGCTCGGCGAGCGCTCGCGAGGTGCGCAGCGCAAGCACCTCGGAGAACACCACGCCCTGCATGCGCTCGATGTTCGCACGCATCGCTTGCGCGTTGACCTCCAGCCCGGCGAGCACGTCGTGCATCGCAGCCACCGCACTCGCAGCCGCACCCACCAGCTCGCGCAGCGTCAACCACTGGCTCTGCCACTGGCCGACCCCACGTTCGTGCTCCGCTTGCAGCTGGTTAAGGAGCGTCGCGGCGAGGCCTGGCACACGCCGTGCCGCCTCGAGCGCGAGCATGGAGAGCGCCGGATTGCGTTTGTGCGGCATGCTGGAAGAGCCGCCGCGGCCCGCGCCCGCCGGCTCGCTGAGTTCCCCGACTTCGGCCTGCATGAGAAGCGCGACATCACCCGCGATCTTCGCCGTCACGCCGGTGAGGATGGCAAGCTCGGCGCCGTAGCGCGCGAAGCCGTCGCGTGCGCTGTGCCAAGTCGGCCTGCGTGCCAGCTGCAGTTCGCGCGCGAGGCGCGCAAAGATGTCACCGGCGCGGGCGCCGAAAGCCGATAGCGTCCCGCTCGCGCCGCCGAACTGGAGCACGCATGCGTCGTCGTGCGCCGCGCGCAGGCGTGGCAGCGTACGCGCGAGCGGCGCGAGCCACATCGCCGCTTTCCAGCCGAAAGGAACAGGCCCGGCTGGTTGCAGGAGCGTGCGCGCGAGCATCGGCGTCGCACCGTGGCGCTGCGCGAGCTCTGCGGCGGCATCGCCCAAGCCACGGGTCAATTCGAGCAGCCGCTTGCCCGCGGCGCGATGGCACAGCGCCACAGCGGTATCAAGCACGTCCTGGCTGGTGGCGCCGAAATGCACGTAGCGCGCCGCGTCCGGCGAAACCGCGGCGACCTTTTGTGTCAGCGCCTTGACGAACGGAATGGCAAGCGTGCCCGCTTGGCGCGCGCTGGAGGCGAGCGCCTTGGCGTCGAAGGAGGCCTTTGCGCAAACCTGCGCGATGGCTTGCGCGTGCGCGGTCGGCACGATGCCGCAATCGGCGCTTGCTTGTGCGAGCGCCGCTTCGAAGCGCGCCATCGCGGCAAGCAAGCTTTCATCGGCGAGCGCCACCGCGCAGCGCTCATCGGCAAAGATGAGCTCGAGGCTCAGAGGTCGAAGAACACCGTCTCGTTCTTGCCTTGGAGGACGATGTTC
>JAEKLK010000251.1 GCA_019509895.1 Betaproteobacteria bacterium
GCCGATCTCCGCCGCGCTCGAATCGCAGATTGCCGACATGCCGGACGAGGACAAGCAGCTCTTTCTGGAAGACATGGGCATGGACGAGCCCGGCCTGAACCGCATGATCCGCGCCGCCTACCAGCTCCTCGGCTTGCAGACCTACTTCACCGCCGGACCCAAGGAGGTGCGCGCCTGGACGATTTCCGCCGGCGCCACCGCGCCGCAGGCGGCCGGCGCCATTCACACCGATTTCGAGCGCGGCTTCATCCGCGCCGAGGTGGCGGCGTACGATGAGTTCGTGGCGCATGGCGGAGAGCAGGGCGCGAAGGAGGCGGGCAAGCTGCGGCTCGAGGGGAAGGATTACGTCGTACGCGACGGCGACGTGATCCACTTCCGCTTCAACGTATAGGACTTCGGCGTGGAACTCCACTACGGCGCGGCCACGGCAAAGGACCTGCCGCAGATGGTCGACCTTCTGGCCGTGCTCTTTACCGACGAAGCGGAATTCCAGCCGAACGCCGACAAGCAGCGCCGGGCGCTCGAGGCGATCCTCGGCAACCCGACCATCGGTACGCTCTACGTGGCGCGCGAAGGCAAGCGCGTCGTCGCGATGGCGAGCCTGCTCTACACGATCAGCACGGCGGAAGGCGGCAAGGCTGCCTGGTTCGAGGACCTGGTGGTGCATCCCGACGAGCGAAAGCGCGGCATCGGCGAGGCGCTCCTCAAGCACGTCGTTACGCAGGCGCGCGCCGGCGGCATCACGCGCATCACGCTGCTCACCGACATGCAGAACGAGCGCGCACAGGCCATGTACCGGCGCGCCGGCTTCGTCGGCTCGCCGATGCGGCCGATGCGGCTGAAAATCAAGCCGGGCGGCTAGCGCGCTCCGCGAAAATCTTGACGAGCGTCGCGCCGAACGGCACAACTTCGGCGCTGTCCAGCATTCCCTGGCGCTTCATCTCGGCGTGCAGCCGCGGCAGGTTGTACTGCGGCACGGACGCGTACAGGTGGTGCTCGACGTGATAGTTGACGTTGTGCGGGAAGAGCAGCCAGCGCAGCCACGACGGGCCTAGGTTCGTACGCGCCGCCGTGAGCGGTGAGGAAAAGTCGGTGGTGGCGCCGTGCTCGGCGATGGCACGCAGGCGCAGGATCGCCTGCACGACGGTGACGAGCGGCAGTACCCACAGCACCAGGTACTGCAACAGATGGCCGCTCGCGGCGAACGCGACGAGCGCCGCGATGTGCAGGACGATCACCGTGTTGCGGTCGCGCTTCGCCTCGACGCGCAGCTTCGGCGACGTGTCGTCGAGCGGGCGCACGGCGACGTTGGTTGCGGTGTTGACCGCCGGCGCCCCTCCGAGGAAGTAGGCATAGGTCTTCCACGCCGTCAGCCCGGAGAGATCCTTGAGCAGCTTGCGCACGAGATACATGCGTCCCCGCGGATAACCGCCATGCAGTGCCGTGTCGGGATCGAGCGCGCCATAGAGATTGTTGTGATGCAGGCGATGAATCACGCGGTAGGTGCACATCGACAGACCCTGCAGCGCCGCGCACGCGCGGCCCACCAGGTCGTTGAGCCAGCGCCGTTCGTAGAGCAGGTAGTGCGCCGACTCGTGCGCGATGACGAAGAGCGCGTGCTGCCGCGAGCCGATGATGATCACCGCCGCAATGATGACCAGCGCATTGGGCCAATAGGCGAGGGCCACGCCGATGGCGATCACGAGCACCGCGATATCGGCCAGCACCGCGCCGGTGGCGCGCCAGGCGCTGCGGCGCGTGAGCTCGCGAACGAGCTCCGGCGCAAGCCCGCGCCGGAAATCGTCCTTGAACTCTTCGCCGCGCATCGCTACCTGTCGAGCCCGCCGAGCAGCAGGTACTTGATCTCGAGGTACTCCTCACGCGGAAGATGCGGCCGACGTCGCGGCTGTAGAAATAACCGGCCAGTCCGAATTCGCTGTCGTTCGCGAGCCCGACGACCTCGTCCTCGGTCTTGAAGCGGATCAGCGGCGCGACCGGCCCGAACGTTTCCTCGCGCGAGACGACCATGGCGGGTGTCACGTCGGCGATCACCGTCGGCTCGAAGAACAATCCGCCGCGCGGGTGGCGCTTGCCGCCGAGAATCACTTTCGCGCCTTTGCTTACCGCGTCGGTCACGTGCGCCTCAACCTTTTTCACGCCGTTCTCGTCGATCAGCGGCCCGATGATCACGCCCGGCTCGACGCCCGGCCCCACCTTAAAACCCTTGACCTTCTCGGTGAGCTTGCGCGCAAACATGTCATAGACGCCGTCCTGCACGTAGATACGGTTCGCGCAGACGCAGGTCTGGCCGGCGTTGCGGTATTTGGACGCGAGCGCGCCTTCCACCGCGGCGTCCAGATCGGCATCGTCGAAGACGATGAAGGGTGCGTTGCCGCCAAGCTCGAGCGAAAGCTTCTTGATGGTGTCGGCGCACTGACGCATGAGCATGCGACCCGTTTCGGTGGAGCCGGTGAACGAGAGCTTGCGCACGATCGGGTTGGCGCAGAGCTCCCCGCCGATCGCCTTGGAGTCGCCGGTGATGATATTCAGCACGCCCTTCGGGATGCCGGCGCGCTCGCCAAGCTCCGCCATCGCGAGCGCCGAATACGGCGTCTGCCCGGCCGGCTTGATCACCACGGTGCAGCCGGCGGCGAGGGCGGGACCGGCCTTGCGCGTGATCATGGCGTTCGGAAAGTTCCACGGCGTGATCAGCGCGCACACGCCGATCGGCTGCTTCATGACGACGATGCGCTTGTCCGCCCACGGCGAGGGAATCGTCTCGCCGTAGGTTCGTTTTCCTTCTTCCGCGAACCATTCGATGAACGACGCGCCATAGGCGATCTCGCCGCGCGACTCGCCGAGCGGCT
This sequence comes from Betaproteobacteria bacterium, assembly GCA_019509895.1. Taxonomy (GTDB): domain Bacteria; phylum Pseudomonadota; class Gammaproteobacteria; order Burkholderiales; family SG8-39; genus SCGC-AG-212-J23. The sequence goes on from JAEKLK010000251.1 coordinate 2,868, forward strand.
TGCCCTGCTCCGCGGTCATGATCTGCGCCAGGTCTTCCTGGTTCGCCATCATGAGATCGAACCACTTTCGCAGAATGACGGCGCGTTCCTTCGCCGTCTTCGCGCGCCACGCGGGCCAGGCGCGCTCCGCGGCGTCGATGGCACGCTTGGTCTCGGCCGTGCCCATGCGCGGCACGGCGCCGAGCTCCTCGCCGGTGGCGGGATTGATCACCGGCGTGCTTTTGCGAGAGTCGGCGTCGACCCAGTTGCCGTCGATGTAGCACTGCTCGCGGAAGAGCTTGCGATCTTTGAGGGAGAGTGAGGCGAGAGCCTCGGCGGGAGCATTCATGCGGCCTCCAAAAGAAAAATTCTACTCCCGGGCCCTTGGTTAGAATGCCGGCGTCACAGAGGAGGAAAACCATGAGAATTCTGATTGCAGCGCTCGCGCTCGCGACGGCCCACCTCGCGCACGCGCAATATCCACAACGTCCCGTGCAGCTGATCGTGCCTTGGGGCGCGGGCGGCGGCACCGATGCCACCGCGCGCATCATCGCGGCGCTGCTCGAGAAGGAGCTGAAGCAGCCTTTCAACGTGGTCAACGCCGCTCACCTACAAGGACTACACGCCGATCGGCCTTGTCAATGCCGATCCTGCGGCGATCAACGTACGCAGCGACTCGCCCTACAAGTCGGTGAAGGACTTGCTCGCGGCCATCAAGGCCAACCCCGGAAAGATGAAGGCGTCGGGGACCGGCCAGGGTGGCATCTGGCATCTCGCCATCGCGGGCCTCTTGAAAGAGCAGGGCATCGATCCGAATGCGCTGCCGTGGGTGCCGTCGAACGGCGCCGCACCCGGCATGCAGGACATGATCGCCGGCGGCGTCGACGTGGTGCCGTGCTCGATCCCGGAGGCGCGTTCGATGATAGACGCTGGCAAGGCGCGCGCCCTCGCCATCATGGATGCGAATCCGCCGGCGCTCTATCCCAACGTGCCGACGTTGCAGAAAGAGCTGGGTACGAAGTGGGCGATCGCCGCCTGGCGCGTGATCGCGGCGCCGAAGGGCATTCCTGCCGACGTGCAGAAGACGCTCACCAGCTCGCTCAAGCGCGTCTATGACTCGAAGGACTACAAGGACTTCATGGCGAGCCGCGGCTTCGGTGTCATCTGGGCCGATACCGACGGCACGTCGAAGTTCATGGCCGACTCCGACGCGAACCTCGGCGCCGCGCTTAAAGCGGTAGGACTCGCCAAATAAAGATCCGTGATTCGCTGACGGGTGCGGCGCTCGTCGCGCTCGGCGCAGTGGTGCTCTGGCACATCCAGAGCTTTCCGGCGATGCCGGGCCAAAAGTTCGGCCCGGCATGGTTTCCCGGCCTGATCGCCGCCGGTCTCGTGCTATGCGGTGCCCTGCTCGTGCTCTCCGGCTGGCGCAGCGGCGAGGCGCTGCTCACCCGGCCGGCTTGGATGAGCGAACGGCGTGCGGCGACCGGTGTCGTCGCCGTTGTGGCCGGCATCCTGTTCTATGTCGTGGCGGTCGACCGACTGGGGTTCCATGTCACCGGCGTCGTGCTGCTTGCGGTGTGGATACGGTTGCTCGGCGCGTCGTGGCGCGTAACGGCGCTGGTGGCGCCGGTGGCGACGTTGGCGATTCACTTCGCTTTCTACAAGGCGTTGCGCGTGCCGCTGCCGTGGGGCGTGTTCGAGCGCTGGGCGTTCTAGATGAGCGGCGTGCTCGCGCAGGCGTTCACGCTGGTATTCGATCCGTACGTGCTGTGGGTGATCGTCGCCTCGGCGCTGTTCGGGCTTTTCGTCGGCGCGGTGCCGGGACTGACGGCGACCATGGCCACCGCGCTCCTCGTCCCGGTCACGTTCTTCATGCCGCCCGTGCCGGCGATCGCCTCGATCGTCACCGCGACCGCAATGGCGATCTTTGCCGGCGACATCCCGAGCTGTCTGCTGCGCATGCCGGGCACGCCGGCGTCGGCCGCTTACACGGACGAGGCCTACGCGATGACCAAGAAAGGCCAAGGCGAGCTTGCGCTCGGCTCGGGCCTGTGGTTCTCCATGCTCGGTGGCCTGTTCGGCACCGCGGTGCTGATCACCGCGGCGCCGTCGCTGGCAGAGGTTGCGCTCAAATTTTCTTCCTTCGAATATTTCTGGCTGGTCATCCTCGGCCTTGCGAGCGCCGTCTTTCTGGCGATCGGCAATCCGCTGAAGGGCGTGGTGTCGCTGCTCCTCGGCCTGCTCGTCTCCGCGGTCGGACTCGACAATCCGGCGGGCTTTCCGCGCTTCACCTTCGGCAACGCCGAGCTCGCCGGCGGCCTGACGCTGATCCCGATCATGATCGGCATGTTCGCGGTCTCGGAAATCCTGCGCAGCGTCTCGCGCATCGCCGAGCCGTGGGAGATGGCGCAGGCGAAGATCGGCAACGTGCTGCGCGGCATGTGGGGGCTCACCCGGCGCTACCCGTGGCAGTTTGTCCGCGGCAGCATCGTCGGCACCGCCATCGGGGCGCTGCCGGGCGCGGGGGCCGACATCGCCGCCTGGATGTCCTACGCCGTGTCGAAGCGTTTCTCCAGGGAGCCGGAAAAGTTCGGCACCGGGCACATCGAGGGCATCATCGAGGCGGGCGCCTCGAACAACAGCGCGCTCGCCGGTGCCTGGATCCCCGCCCTGGTGTTCGGCATCCCGGGCGACTCGATCACCGCGATCGTCATCGGCGTGCTCTACGTGAAGGGACTCAATCCCGGGCCGACGATCTTCATGAACAACGCGCCGGCCATCTACGCCGTCTTCCTGGTGTTCATCCTCGCCAATTTACTGATGCTGCCGTTCGGCATCGCCGCGATCAAGGCTGCGAAGCAGATGCTGCGCGCGCCGCGCGAGGTGCTGCTGCCGGTGATCCTGCTTTTCTGCATCGTCGGCTCGTTCGCCATCAATAACTCGATCTTCGGCGTCGTGCTGATGCTCGCCTTCGGCATTGTCGGCTACGTGATGGAGGAGAACGGCTTCCCGGTCGCGCCGGCGATCCTCGGCATGGTGCTCGGCGCGATGCTCGAGGAGAACTTCATCAGCTCGATGATCAAGGCCGACGGGCACATTCTCGCGTTTTTCGAGCGGCCGATCGCCGGCTCGCTCGGCGTGCTGGCGCTGGCCGTGCTCGCCGTGACGCTGGTGCGGCGGCTGCTGGCAGCTAGGCGACCGTGATCGGCGCGCGCGCCCCGAAAGGGTGACTGTCACCCTTTATTGTTCGACTTTGATGTTGGCGTTGCGGATGATGCTGCCGTAGCGCTCCTGCTCGCGCTTCAGGAACGCCGTCATCTCCTCCGGCGTGTTGGAAGCGGTGTCCATCCCGAGCGTCAGGTATTTCTCGCGCAGCTCAGGCGCCTGCATCGCTTTGTGGATTTCAGTCGCAAGTTTCGTCATCACCTCGCGCGGCGTGCCGGCTGGCGCGGCGTAGCCGATCCACGCGCCGATGTCGTAGCCCGGAATGTTCGCCGCCTCGGCGAGTGGCGGCAGGTCCGGTAGCGCGGCCGTGCGCCGAGCGCTCGTCACGCCGAGCGCCTTCAGCCGCCCGGCTTTGATGTGGCCCGAGAGCGATGCAACCGTCTCCAGGGCATAGTCGATCTGACCGCTCATGAGATCGGTGAGCGCCGGCGCGCTGCCCTTGTATGGCACGTGACGCGCTTTCAGCCCGGCCATCGAGTTGAAAAGCTCGGACACGAGATGTGCCGTGGCGCCGGTGCCGGACGAGGAGAAGGTGTACTTGTCGGGGTTCGCGCGCACCAGCGCGACGAATTCGCGCGCGCTGTTCGCCGGGAAGTTGGGATTCACCACCAGCGCGAAGGGCGCGAGCGCGATCAGGCTCACCGGCGCCAAATCCTTGAGCGGCTCGTACGGGGTCTTCTGCAGGTTCGGCATGATGGAAATCCACGCGCGCCGCGATATCCGTTGCCTGTCCCGGCGGCCACGGCACCACCACCCGCACCGGTCGGTTGGGATAGGGCTGCGAAAAGGCGCTGCCAGCCGCGAGCGCGAAAAGGATTGCGGCGATGGTTCTCATTTGCGGGATGTCCTCCTCGGCCGATTCTAGAACGTGCCCGGATACGCGCCGCCATCGATCAGGAAGTTCTGGCCGGTGACGTAGCTCGCCTGCGCGCTACAGAGATAGGCGCAGGCGTCGCCGAATTCGGAGGGATCGCCGAGCCGCCCGGCGGGAATCGAGCGCAACCGATCCGCCGCCACCTGCTCCTCGGTCAGCCCGGACGCCTTGGCGAAGCCGGCGATCGTCTGGCGCGTGCGGTCGGTGAGGAACGACCCGGGCAGCAGATTGTTGATGGTCACGTTGTGCTTCGCGGTCTGCCGCGCGAGGCCGGCAATGAAGCCGGTCAGCCCGGCGCGCGCCCCGTTGGAGAGGCCGAGCGCGGGAATCGGCGCCTTTACGCTGGTCGAGGTGATATTGACTACGCGGCCGAAGCGGCGCGAGATCATGCCGTCCACCGTCGCCTTGATGAGCTCGATCGGGGTCAGCATGTTCGCGTTGATCGCCTTCAGCCAAGCGTCGCGATCCCATTCTCGAAAGTCGCCCGTCGGCGGGCCGCCGGCGTTGGTGACGAGGATGTCGGGCGCCGGACAGGCCGCGAGAGCCGCGCGCCGCCCTTCGTCGGTGGTGATGTCCCCGACGACGGCGGTCACTTCGATGCCGGAGGCTTTGCGGATCTCGCTCGCTGTCGCCTCCAGCGCCTCGCGTCCGCGGGCGGTAATCACCACGCGCACGCCCGCGCGGGCGAGCGAAACGGCGCACGCGCGCCCCAAGCCTTTCGATGCGGCGCAGACCAGCGCCGTCCTGCCGCGAATACCGAGATCCATGGTCAGCTCCTTCTTACGGAAACGAGTAGCACGCCGAAAATGACTAGCGCGCCGCCAATGGCCTGCACGGCGGTAAAGCGCTCATCCAGACCGAGGGCGCTGGTTATTGCCACGCTTACCGGCCCGAGCGCGCCGATGAGCGCGAATTCCGGTGCGCCGATGCGCCTGAGCGCCTCGGCTTGGATAAAGAGTGGCAGCACAGTCGTAAAGGTGGCGAGGAGGACGGCGTACAGCCATACCTTGCCCGGCAGGTCCAATGCGGAAATCGGCTCGATGGCAAAGAACTGTGCCACTGCCGGCAGGGTCGCGACGGCCATCGAGTACGCGGTGAAGCGCATCGAGCCGATGCGTTTCACGAGCTCGCCCCCTGCGACGAGGTAGGTCGCATAGAAGAGCGAGGAAGCGAAGACGAATAGCGCGCCCAGCATGAAGAGCTTGCCCTCGGCGCCGGCGCGTGCCTGGCTGGAGAGGATCAACGCCACGCCCGCGTACGTGATCACCAGCGCCGCGAGCTGCCGGCGCGTCGGAGGCCGGTGCAGAAACAAGAAGGAGATGAGCAGCACCAGCGTCGGATAGAGATACAGGATCAGCCGCCCGACGCCGGCGCCGACGTACTGCAGGCCGATGAAGTCGAGGAAGCTCGCCCCGTAGTAGCCGATGAAGCCCAGCGCGGCGATCGCACCCCACTCGCGCGCCGTCAAAGCCGGCTTTTCGTTGCGCAGCCACCATGCCACCGCGACGAAGAACGGCAGCGACAGCGCCATGCGCAGGAAAAGCAGCGCGACCGGCGACACCGGCGCCGCGGCGTAGGACAGCTTGATGAGGATGGGACGCAGCGAAAAGGCGAGCGTCCCGGCAACGGCAAAGGCGATGCCCCAGGCCCGATACGCCGCTGCGCTCAACGGCGCTTCTTGCCGCCGAGGACGGAACCGAGTATGCCGCGCAGCACCTGGCGGCCGAGCTCCGAGCCGATGGAGCGGGCCGCGCTCTTGGTCAGCGCCTCGAGCACGCCCTGCGACTGGCGCCCGCCGCGCGGGCCGGTCTTGCCGAAGAGGATGTCGGATACCGGGTTCGCGCTGTGTTCCGGCTCGGCCGGCTTCGCTTGCGTCCGCTGGGTGAGCTTCTCGTAGGCCGACTCGCGGTCGACGGCGGTCTCGTACTTGCCGAAGACCGGCGAGCCGCGCACGAGTTGTGCCCGCTCGGCGTCGCTGATCGGGCCGATCTGGCTCGACGGCGGCACGATGAACGCGCGCTCGACCATGTTCGGGCGGCCTTTCTCGTCGAGGAACGAGACGAGGGCCTCGCCCACCTCGAGCTCCATGATCGCGCGCTCGGCCTTGATCCCGGGATTGGGCCGCAGCGTGTCGGCGGCGCTCTTCACCGCCTTCTGGTCCTTGGGCGTATAGGCGCGCAGCGCGTGCTGCACCCGGTTGCCGAGCTGGCCGAGCACGCTTTCCGGCAGGTCGAGCGGGTTCTGCGTCACGAAATACA
>JAEKLK010000252.1 GCA_019509895.1 Betaproteobacteria bacterium
GGAGCGTGCCGACCGCTGGGGGAACCTCTCCTATCGCAAGACCGCGCGCAACTTCGCCCCCATCATGGCGAGTGCGGCGAAGTGCACCGTGGTGCAGGTGCGCGAGATGGTCGAGCTCGGCGCTCTCGATCCCGAGACGGTCGTGACGCCGGGGATCTTCGTGCAACGCGTGGTGAAAATCGCTCCAACGCTCAGGAGAGCTGCATGATGAAAAAGCTCGATCGCAACCAGATGGCGGCGCGCGTGGCGCGCGACATTCCAGAAGGCTCTTACGTCAATCTCGGCATCGGGCTGCCGACGCTGGTGGCCGACCACCTGCCCAAAGGACGCGAGATCATCCTGCACAGCGAGAACGGCGTGCTCGGCATCGGGCCGAAGCCGCCGGCGGGCGAAGAGGACGAGGACCTGATCAATGCCGGCAAGGAGCCGGTGACGCTGCTGGCGGGCGGCGCCTTTTTCCACCACGCCGACTCGTTCGCCATGATCCGCGGCCGGCATCTCGACTTCGCGGTGCTCGGCGCCTTCCAGGTTTCGCTCGCCGGCGACCTCGCCAACTGGCACACGGGCGGCGCCGACGCCATCCCGGCCGTCGGCGGCGCGATGGACCTCGCCATGGGCGCGAAGAAAGTCTTCGTCATGATGGAGCACCTGACGAAGAAGGGCGAGAGCAAGATCGTCGAGCGCTGCAGCTATCCGCTGACGGGCGCACGCTGCGTTAACCGGATCTACACCGACCTCGCCGTCATCGACGTGAAGCCCGAGGGGCTTCACGTCGTCGATACGGTCGAGGGCCTTTCCTTCGAGGAGCTGCAGCGGCTGACGAGCGTGCCGCTGAAGCGGCTGCTTACTGCGGCTTGACGCCGGCGGCTTGTAGTACGCGGGAATATTCCTGCAGCTCGGAGCGCACCAGCTTCGAGAACTCCTGCGGCGACATGTCGAGGGTGTCGTTGCCGAGGCTCTGCAGCTTCGCCTTCACGCCGGGATCGGCGAGCGCCTTGCGTACGTCGCCGTTGATCTTGTTCACCAGCTCGGGACTCATGCCAGCCGGTCCCCACATGGCGACCCAGAGCGCGGATTCGGCGTTCTTTCACGGCGAGCGGCCGCAGCTTGCCGCTCTTGACGTTGGAGAGCACCGCCGAGATCGGCGCCCAGTAGCCGTCGACGTTGTGGCCGAGGATCGCGGTAATTACTTCCGGCGTTCCCTTGAACGGCACCTGCACCACCTTGACGTTGGCCGCGGCGACGAACTTGAGCGTGCTGAGGTGCGTGCCGCTGCCGATGCCGGCATGCCCGAGGTTGATGGCATCGGGCTTTGCCTTGGCGGCGGCGACGAGATCACGCAGCGTCTTGTACGGTGCGTCGGCGGCCACCACCATCACGTTGGGCTGCTCGGCCATCGGCACGATATCGGTGAAATCCTTGAGCGTCTCGTAGGGCAGGTTGGCGATGATTGCCGGGTTGACCGTATGCGCGTTGGAAGTCACGAGCAGCGTGTAGCCATCCGGCGCCGCGCGCGCCACGGCGGCGGAGCCGATCGAGCCGCCGGCACCGGAACGGTTGTCGTTGATGATCGGCTGGCCCCACATCTCCGAGACCTTGGCCGTGACGATGCGGCCGACGATGTCGACTGCGCTGCCCGGCGTGAAGGCCAGGATGACCTGCACCGGCTTTGTCGGATAACCCTGCGCCATCGCTTGCAGCGAGCACCCGGCAAGAGCAGCAAACACCAGGACCTTCAGGCGGTTCATGCACATCCTCCGGAGTTGTTGTCTAGCTGTGTAACGGTTCGCTCAGCCGGGCGTTGACCCGGCCTTGGTGCGCGACTTTGCCCAGTAGTCTTGCGACGACTTCGACTGGCGCAGCGCCTCGGCCGTCTCGTAGCCCGGCGCCATCGACGCCGTGGTGCCGGCGAGCACCTGGTGGTGCTCGATGTTGAGCAGCCGCAGCCAGCTCTGCTGGCCCATGGTGAGCGCAATGAAGCAGCCCAGCTCGACGAGCTCCGGCTCGCTGTAATGCCGGTAGAGGCGCTCCCAGAAGGCGTCGTCGGTATCGAGATGCCAGGTGATCGCTTCGGCGTAGGCAAGCGCCGCCTTCTCTCGCGCCCGCGGCCTTGATCGAGCGCTGGTTGCCGCAATAGTCGCACTGCACCGAGCGCGAGACGTAGAGCCGGCAGAGCTCCTTGATCGCGTGCTGGCACACGCCGCGATGGAAGAGGTCGCGCCACGAGTTGGCGAACGACCAGAAGGCTGCCTTGACATGACCGCGCACCGCGGAGCTCTCGGGACGCGGCGTCCCCTCGCGCCGGCAGCGTTCCATCTCGGCCTGCATCTCGGCGTCCATCTGCTCCAGGGGGAAATAGCTGATGCGTTGCTTGCCACTCATTGCGGATCTCCTAGGCTTTCATGGGTGGCCAGTCACGTGAATAGACCGGCTGCTTGAGGAACTCTTTCGGGTCGTAAGACCAGAACTGGCTCACGTTCGAGTACGTAAAGATGTTGGCGTTGACGAGGCGTGCGTCCTTCTTCTCCACCTTGCGGATATAGATGTTGCCGACGACGTTGCCGTACTCGTCGAAAGCGATTGGGCCGCGCAGCGTCTCCACGCGCACAGCGCGCAGCGCCTTGATGAACGCCTGCTTGTCCTCGACGCGACCCTTCAGCGCCTCGACCGCGGCGTACAGCACCTCGCCATACAGGTAAGTGCCCGAGGCGTACTGGCCGGGATCGTAACCGTTGTCGGCGCGATAGGCGGCGACGAAGCGCTTGTTGATCGGGTTGTCGAGCTGTGCCGTGTACCAGCAGCTCGAGATCGAGCCGAGCGCGTAGTCGCCCATGTTGCGCAGCGCGACCTCGTCGAACGCCGTCATGCCGCCGACGATCGGCGTCTTCAGCCCGTACTCGTTGAACTGCTTGAAGAAGCGAAAGCCGTTCGAGCCGGCAAAGCCGAGGAATACCCCGTCGATGTCGGGCTTGAGCTGCGCGATGTAGCTGCCGTAGTCAGGTGCATTGAGCGGCGAGAAGAGCTTCTGCGCGAGCGTGCCGCCCGCGTCCTCGAACACCTTCTGGAAGCCGCCGAGCATCTCATGGCCGTAGGCGAAGTCGTCGGCGATCGCCGCCATGCGCTTGTACTTGAGATGCTTGGCACAGTAGTCGGCCGCCGGATGCCCGCATTGCGCCGAGGTGGACGTTGCGCGCACGAACCAGGGATTCGCCTTGCGCTGCGTCATGTCCTCGGCGCCGGCGATCGGCAGCGTCGGGATCTGCGCCGTGCGGATGTAGTCGTCCATCGCGAGCGCTTCGAAGGCGGCGAGCGGCCCGACCACCGCATGCACGCGCTCGCGCTCGACCAGCTCCTGCATCTTGGTGCGCGCCTGCGCCGGCACGCCGCCCGAGTCCGCGACGGTGAGCGTCACCTTGCGCCCGCCCATCGTGTAGTTCTTTTCCTTGAGGAAGATGGTCAGGCCGCGCTCCATGTCGATGCCGCCGGAGGCGAGCGCGCCGGTCTTGATGGTCAGCAGGCCGAGGCGGATCGGCTCTGCCTGCGAATGCACGATCGCCGGAAAGCCGAGCTGCGACGCGCCCGCGGCGGCGCCCGCCGCCTTGATGAACCGCCGCCGATTGAACGTCATCATTCCCCCTCGATCATCGAATAGCGCGTTTCCGCCGCCAGGCAGCGCGCTTGCGGAAGGCCGCGCTCGCGGCGCACCAGGTTGGCGCCCTGCACGATCGACACCATCTTGTAGAACGCGTGACGCCGGCTCATGCCCTCGCGTCCCATGCCGCAGTCGGAGGAGAGCACCAGGCGCTCGGCCGGGATGTGCTCGAGCGCCTTGCGGATAAGCGCGGCAACCTGCTCGGGGGTCTCGACCTGCAGCGTGTGGTGGTCGACGACGCCGATGCATACCTTCTTGTCGCGCATGCGCTTGCCGATGGCCTCCAGGTCCATGCCGCCCGAGCTGCAGGTCTCGAAGGTAATGACGTCGGCATCGACCTCGTTCAGCGCCTCGAGCGCCGGCGCGTAGCTCGGCGTCTTGGCGAACAGCCGCTGCGCCGCCGGGTTGCCCCAGCAGGTGTGACACCACACCTCGGTCTTGGCGCGCAGGCCGCGCACGGTGTTGTTGAACACCTCGACCATGAATTTGGCGTTGAGCAGCGCGTCGCTGAGTCCCTTCGCCGCGAGCAGGTGGATCTGCGGCTCTTCCATCTGGATCACCGGACAGCCGGCGTCGGCCAGCTCGTGCAGCTCCGCGTTCAGCGCGTCGCTGACCGCGAGGATGCTCTTGCGCAGATCCTTGTAATGCAGGTCGCGCACCGACATGGCGATGAGCTCGGGCGTGATGGTGCCGAACTTCACCGGCTTTCCGGTCTGGCGCTGCGCCGCTTTCCAGAGCGCCGTATAGCGCAGGCGGCCGCGTCCCACCGGCCCGACCAGGTCGGGCATGACGCGTGTCTCGAGGACATCGTGCAGGATGTGACCGGGCTTCTGCGGAATGCCGGCGAGGCCGCCCTTCACCCGGTAGGGCCGCGCACCGGCGAAGCCATCCATGTGCAGCGGTGCGTACGAGAACCAGTTGTGCCCGGCGACATCGGCGTCGAAGCGGCAATCGCCGTCGGTGACGATGTCGAGCCCCGCCGTTTCCTGGTCGCGCAGGTACACCGCGACAGCATCGAGATATTGCTCGCGGTAGCTGCGATCGACCATGGCGTCGCGGAAATCCCGCGCGCCGAGGTTCTGCGTGTACCAGGCGGGCCGCGGCAGCGAGCCGATGATGCTCGTCGGCAGCACCAGGTTGGCGGTGGCCGTGTACATCAGCTAAGTCCGTCGCCCACTGGCACGTTCTCCGGCTTGAGCTCGAGGCCCGAGTTCTTCGCCTGCATGACGAGCAGCGTCGAGAAATCCTCCTCGGTCATGCCCCGGCCGATCATCTGCTGCAGCAGATCGCGCGTGATCGAGGTGACCGGCATCGGCACGCCGAAGTGACGGCCGGCGTCGAGGCCCAGGTCGAGATCCTTGCGCAGCAGCTTCGGCGTGAAAGTGACATGGAAGTCGAGGTTGACGAGCGCCGGCGTCTTGTAGCGCGTGAACATCGAGCCCATCACGCTCTTGTTGAGGAAATCGAGGAACGCGTGGCGCGGCATGCCGGCCTTCTCGGCGAGCACCGTGATCTCGCACAGGTTCTGGATCACGACGCCGAGCATCACGTTGTGGCAGATCTTGGCGATGCGCGAAAGCTCGCCTTCGCCGACATAGCTCGAGCCGGTGCCGAGCATGTCGAGGAACGGCCGCGCTTCCTCATACGCCTTCTTCGGCCCGGAGGCGACGATGGTGAGCTTGCCGGCCTTGATCACCTTGGCGTTGCCGCTCACCGGCGCGGCGAGATACTCGATGCCTTTCGACTTCAGCATCTGGCGCAGCTCGGCAGAGCCTTCGAGCGAGATGGACGAGCACTCGACCACCATCTTCGGTTTTCCGCCTTTGGAACCTGAGGCGAGTGCCTTGCCAAGCACCTGCTTCACATCGTCAAAAGTCGAGACCATGACGAAGAGAATGTCCCGGGTGGAGA
>JAEKLK010000253.1 GCA_019509895.1 Betaproteobacteria bacterium
GCGTAGTCCGACTTGATCCGGTTGGCGATGCGCTCGCCGACGGGCACGTCTCTCGCTGAATCTGCGCTGCGGACACGGCCATGATCAGGAAGCTCGCCAACGGCGGATACCGCTTGTACTCCCGCAAGGTAAATCCGAGAACCGGACGGCGGCGCAATCTCGGCACTTTCAGGACGCGCGCTGGCGCCGAGAAGCACGAGCGCGCGGTGCAGTTCTTTAAGCGCCATGGGTGAACTGCGCCGTTCGGATCAGGCGGCGAGCCGGTGGACCTCTTGGCAGACGATTGCGGACGCTTGCGGTGAATACGAGGCTTAAGCCATGCCACAAACCGGACTGACGACTCCCGCCGGCTCCAAGGCGAAGGTCGAGGCGCTTTTCGACTCGCTCGCGCTCGAGTACGTGCGCGAGCGCGAGCAGCAGTTCTCATTCGTCTCGCAGAAACGCATCGTCATGGAGCTCCTTCGCAGCCATCGCGGGCGACTGCTGGAGGTGGGCTGCGGCCCGGGCGTCATGCTGCCCGACCTGCTGGCGATGGGCTTTGAGGTGCACGGCATCGACGTCTCCGCGGAGATGATTCGACGCGCCGAGCAACGCATGGCTTCGCACGCGCTCGCCTCGCGCTGCCGCCTGGGTGTCGGTGACGTCGAACGTCTGAGATATTCCGATGCCAGCTTCGACGCCGTGCTCAGCATGGGAGTGCTGGAATACCTGCCGGACTACGCCATCGCGCTGCGCGAGATTTCCCGCGTGCTGAAGCCCGGCGGCCACGCGGTCCTGACCGTTCCCAACCAGGCAAGCGCGTACCACTTGGCGCGCAGCGGCTATCTCACCTGCCGGCGCGTGCTCGGTGCGTCGCGTGGATCGGGCGTCGCCAGTCCGCGCCTGCCGTGGGCGCTCGATCGCGCGCTGGCGAGCGCGGGCCTGCGCAAGGCGGACAGCCGCGCCTGCAACTTCATCTTCTTTCCGCTGAAGGAACTGCACGAGCGCGCCTCCGAGGCGCTGAACCGCGCGCTCACGCCGCTCTCCGGCTGGGCCTTTGCACCTTTCCTCGGCGCGCAGTACATCGTCAAGGCACAGAAGACGGTTTGGGCCTCCGCGCCGTACGGCTAGGCAGCGCGCGTCAGCGCGGCGAAGGCCTGCGCATCGGCACGGCGCGCCGCCCGCCGCGCGGCGTGCGAAAAGCCGACTATGCGCGGCGCAATTTTTACGACGTGTGGCTGCCCGAGCTGGCGCCGAGCCAGAAATGGGTGAGCTGGGCGCTGGCCGAGCCGTGGACTGACGCGCGCTGGCGCAAGTACGCGCGCAATTACAGGCGCGAGATGCGGGACCCCGGCGCAGCGCGTCTCATCGAGCTGCTCGCGGCGCTGTCGCACAGGACGAACCTGTCCGTCGGCTGCTATTGCGAGGACGAGACACGCTGCCACCGCTCGCTCTTGCGGGAACTTCTGCGCGAGCGTGGTGCCAAGCTGGCATGAGCACTGTAAGGCAGCGGCGGGCAGCGCGGCGCAACATCGGCAAGGCGGCCAAGGCCGCTCGCCGCAAACGCACCATCGCGCATCTGCCGAAAAAAACGCGGCGCGCGCTCGGCAAGCAGGCGGCGAAGGTGGCGAAGCGCCGGCGGCGCAAGAACCGCTAGCCGGTCTCTTTGCCGGCGGAGCCGATCGCGAGGTCGGCGAGCCCGGAGCGGATCATGAACCAGAAGAGCAATACGCCCGGCAGGGCGATGAGGGTGGTCAGTACGTAGAAGTTGACGTAGCCCATCGCGTTGATCATCGCGCCAGCAGTGGTCGCCGTAAGGAAGCGCCCGGCGATGCTCGCCAGCGCCGAGAGGAGCGCGTATTGGGTGGCCGTGAAGCGCAGGTTGCATAGCGCGGACAGGTAGGCGACGACCGTGACGCCACCAGGTTCGACACGGCCATGAGGACCAGGCTGATCAGGACCGCCCGCTTCATGCCGAGACGGGCGTACATGATGCCACCGACAAAAATGCCGACGAGCAGCGCCACGAAGCCGATGCCGACGTCGTAGAACGCCACCTCGTCGTTGCTGAAGCCGAGGTCGGCGAAGAGCAGGCGCAGCGTAAGGTTGGCGAGGGTGTCGCCGATCTTGTGGATGAGCACGAAGAGCAGCATGACAAGCGCGCCCTCGCGCTGCATGAATTCCACCAGCGGACTGAAGTAGGCGACGATCGCCTCGCGGGCGCCGTGCGACTTGGCCGGCTCGCGGTGGCGGCGCGGCTCGCCCATCACCACGCCAACCAGCATCGCCGGCAGTGCGAACGCGGCGCAGGCGATGTAGGCCGCGGTCCAGCCGATACGCGCAGCGAGCACCAGCGCGAGCCCGCCCGCGACCGCCGAGCCGATGCGCCAGCCATATTGCGACATGCCTGAGCCGATACCCAGCTGCCTCGGCTCCAGTAGCTCGATGCGATAAGCATCGATGATGATGTCGAAGGTCGCGCCGGCGATGCCGAGGATGATGGCCGCAACGGCCACCCGGTAGAGCGCATCGCCGGGATCCGCGAAGCCGAGAACGACGACCGCCGCCATGACGAGGACGCCGACCAACCAGAGCCAGCTTCGCCGCTGGCCGAAGCGGCCGATGAGAGGCAGCCGCACGTTGTCGACCATGGGTGCCCACAGGAACTTGAAGTTGTAGGCGAGGAACGTGAGCGCGAAGGCGGTAACCGCGCTCTTGGTGATGCCCTGCTGCGCGAGGCGCGTCGCGAGAGTCGCACCGATCATCGAGAAAGCGAAGCCCGATGAGATGCCGAGGAAGAGCGCCGCGAGCGGCGCCGCTTCGGAATAGGGCCGCAGGCCGGCCGGCAGGCGCGCGCGCCAGTCCTGCTCAGAGGGCGTGGTCATAGTCGATCGTGAGCGGCGCGTGATCGGAGAAGCGCCGGCGCTTATAGATCGACTCTCGCAGCGCGCGAGCGGCAATGGCGGGCGTGGCGATCTGGTAATCGATGCGCCAGCCCACGTTCTTCGCCCACGCTTGGCCGCGGTTCGACCACCAGGTGTACTGGTCGGGCTTTTCGTTCAGCCGCCGAAAGACGTCGACGAAGCCGATGTCGTCGAACACGCGCGAGAGCCACTCGCGCTCCGGCGGCAGGAAGCCCGAGTTCTTCTGGTTCGAGCGCCAGTTGCGCAGGTCGATCTCCTTGTGGGCGATGTTCCAGTCTCCGCAGAGGATGATCTCGGCGTCGCGCTCGCGCAGCTTTTTCAGGTGCAGGAGAAAGGTCTTGAGGAAGCGGAACTTCGAAGCCTGGCGATGCGGCCCGGCCGAGCCCGAAGGCAGATAGACCGAGATTACCCACAGCTTGCCGAAGCGTGCCTCGACGTAGCGCCCCTCCGGGTCGAACTCGCGGCTGGAGAAGCCGCGCCGGATTTCGTCCGGCGTCTTGCGGCTGTACAGGGCGACGCCGCTATAGCCCTTCTTGTCGGCGAACGAATGGCAGCTCTGGTAGAGCTTCAGCCCGTGGAGCTTGGCGTCGAGGTCGGTCTCGTGACACTTCAGCTCCTGCAGGCAGACGATGTCCGGCTGCTGCGTCGCGAGCCAGCGGAACAGTCCCTTCTTTGCCGCCGAGCGGACGCCGTTGACGTTGAGTGTTATTACTCGCAACTCAAGCGCTGGGGAATGCGGACACGCCGCCGTGCGCGGCCGACCACTTCGCCGGCTCGTGCAGGAACGTCTCCACCTCGGCGATCTGCTCCTGCGGGAGGTAGCGATCCTTCTTCACCACCGCCAGCACATCCCACCACGTGGCGAGGTAATGCAGGCGCACCTCTAGGTCCTCGAGCGTGCGCTTGGCCTCGGGAAAGATGTCGTAGTAGAAGTTGACGAACACGTGCTCGACCACCGCGCCCGCCTCGCGCAGCGCCTTACAGAAATTGATCTTGGAGCGGCCATCGGTGGTTAGGTCCTCGACGAGCAGCGTGCGCGCGCCGGCGCGCACGTCGCCTTCGATCTGCGCGTTGCGGCCGAAGCCCTTGGGCTTCTTGCGCACGTACTGCATCGGCAGGCCGAGGTGGTCGGCGATCCAGGCGGCGTACGGGATGCCAGCCGTCTCGCCGCCCGCAACCACGTCGAACTGCTCGAAACCGGCATCGCGGGCGAGCGTCGCTGCGGCAAATTCCACAAGCTGACGCCGGATGCGCGGGTAGAAAATCAGCTTGCGGCAATCGATGTACACCGGGCTTGCCCAGCCGGAGGTGAAAACGAACGGTTTGCTCTCGAAGAACAGCACCGCCTTCACCTCGAGAAGCATTCGGGCCGTAATCTCGGCGACGAGCGCCTTGTCGGCAAAGTGCATGGGCGGCGCGAATCTTAGCAGGTTAGAATCGGCCGAATCATCGTCGCAAGGGGACGCGATGAACAAGACAAAAACAATCGCCGCTGCAGCACTTCTACTGGCACCGATCGCGGCGCACGCGCAGCTCATGAGCTATCGCTGCGTCGGCAATGACGGCAAGAAGTACTACGGCTCGACCATCCCGATGCAGTGCATGGGCAAGCCGATCGAACAGCTCAATTCGCAGGGACGCGTCGTGCGGCGCATCGATCCCGACGGTGAAGCGAAGGAAAAGGCGGAGAAGGCCGCCGCGGCCGCCAAGGCCAAGGAAGAGGAAGCCGCGACGCGCGAGGCCTCGCGCCGCAACCGCGCGCTCCTCGCCACCTATATGAGCGAGCGCGACATCGACGATGCGCGCTCACGCGCACTGAGCGAGAACAAGAAGGCGGTGCGTGACGTCGAGGGCCGGATCGATGCGCTGAAGAAGCGCCGCGCGGGCTACGACAAGGAGCTCGAGTTCTACCAGGACAAAAAAGGCGGCGCGACGCCGCCCGCCAAGCTGTCCGAAGAGATCCAGAACACCGAGATCGACATGCGGGCCCAGGAGGAACTGCTCGCGGTCAAGCGCAAGGAAGTCGACGTCATCAACGCGAAATACGACGAAGACAAGAAGCGCTACGCCGAGGTCACCCGCCGCGGCGGCCCGCACTGATCAGCGTGCCAGCTTACGGCGCAGGATTTCGTTCACCTGCGCCGGGTTCGCTTTCCCCTTGCTTGCCTTCATCACCTGCCCGACGAGGGCGTTGAACGCTTTCTCCTTGCCGGCACGGTAGTCGGCGATCTGCTTGGCGTTGGCGGCGAGCACCTCGTCGACCAGTTTGTCGATAGCGCCGGCATCGGTGATCGGCTTCAGTCCCTGCTTCTCCACGACAAGCTGCGGCGCCTCGCCCGTGCTCCAGCTGCCATCGAACGCCTGCTTTGCCATCTTGCCGGTGAGCGCCCCCTCGCTCACCTGCTGCACGATCCAGCCGAGCGCCTCGGGCGGCACGCGACTGTGCGCGATATCG
>JAEKLK010000254.1 GCA_019509895.1 Betaproteobacteria bacterium
GCTCCTTGTCGCGTCGGCCTTCGCTGCGAACGAAAACATACGTCTCTTCCCCGTGCTCGATCAGTTTGACCCGCACGCTCTCGCGCACGTCCTCCCACGGTTTCGTCAAAAACGCCTTCTCGAGTTGCGTGAGCCGTCCTCGCGGCGAGCCAACCAGATAATGGATCGGCGTTTTTGAATTTCGCATCTCGGCCAACACTTCCTCAATCGGAATGCCGCGATCCATCACCCATGTGCGTTTGGCCTTGCCGTATTGCTTTTCGATCTTGGCCAGAAACTCCTTCAGTGTCGTCTTGTCCGAGGTGTTGCCGTCCATGACTTCGTAGGCCAATGGAAAACCATCCGGCGTGACGATCAGCGCGATCACGACTTGCACGCAATCGGAACGCTTGTCGCGGCTGTAGCCAAATTTCCGCATGCCAGCGCCGGGCGGATCGCATTCGAAATAGGTGCTGGTCAGATCATACAACAGCACCTCGAAATCGGCCTGAAACAGATCTTTCCAGCGCTCGCCCAGGAACGTGAACATCGCTTGTTTGTGCGCGGTGAGCTTATCCAGACAACGATACAGATTGTTCGGTTGCACGAGCGCCAAGTCCTCGCCGAGTAAATCGCCCATTTCGCTGGTTCGCGAACTGGTACGCGAGCCGGCCGCGAAGCCGACGGCCGTCGCGAGCACCCCGGCGGCGGCGCCCAAGGAGGCGCCGAAAGAGCCCGCAGCGGCGGCGGCGACCTCCAAGCCTGGCGGAGATGCCAACGCCGACGTCCTGAAGGCGGTCAACGACTGGGCGCAGGCATGGTCCAAGCAGGATGTCGATGCCTACCTCGGTTCTTACGCAAAGGACTTCAAGACGCCGGCCGGCGAGGCGCGCGCAGAGTGGGAAAAGTCGCGCCGCAGCCGTATCGCCGGCGCCAAGTCGATTCAGGTGGCGGTTGACTCGCCCAAGGTGACCATGCAGGGCGCCGAGCAGGCGAGCGTCAGCTTCCGGCAGACTTACCGGTCGGACAAGCTCAATACGAAGAGCCGCAAGACCCTCGATCTCGTGAAGGCGAACGGGCGCTGGCTGATACGGGAAGAGAAGGCGGGCAAGTGAAAAGGCTTGCGGCCGCGCTGATGGCGCTGCTGTTCGCGGCCGCCGCTGCGGCCGCGACGCCGGAAGACCGCCTGTCGGGTGTATTTGAGGCGATCGAGGCGAACAAGGTCGATGCCGCGCTGAAGCAGATAGACGCCCTGATCGCCGAGTACCCGAATTTCCGTCTTGCGCATCTCGTGCGCGGCGATCTGCTGCTGGCGCGGGCGCGACCGCTGCAGACCTTCGGTAACGTGTTGAAGACGGTGCCGCAGGACCGCTGCAGCTCAACGCCGAGCAGAAGCACGCGCTGGTGGTCGATTCGCGGCGCTCGCGCCTGTACGTATACGCGAACGACGGCGGCCGGCCCCGCCTCGTCGCCGACTATTACGTGACGCTTGGCAAGAACGGAACGGAAAAGACGCGCGAGGGCGACCAGAAGACGCCGATCGGCGTCTACCACGTGACCGCCAATCTGCCGCGCAAGAAGCTCACCGATTTCTACGGAGCCGGCGCCTTCCCGATCAACTATCCGAACGAGTGGGATCGCCGCCAGGGCCGCAACGGCCACGGCATCTGGCTGCATGGTGTGCCCTCGGATGTCTACAGCCGGCCGCCGCGCGCGAGCGACGGCTGTATCGTGCTCGCCAACGCCGACCTCGTCGCGCTCGGTCGCCAGCTGCAGATTGGCCTCACGCCGGTGATCATCGCAGATGAGATCGAATGGAGCGACGCGGCCGCCCTGCAGGCCGAGCGCGCTTCGCTCGCCGCTGAGCTCGAGCACTGGCGCGCCGACTGGCAGAGCCGGGACACCGAGCGCTACCTCGCTCATTACTCCGAGCACTTCGCGGCGCCGGGCCAGAACTACAGCTCCTGGGCCGAGCACAAGCGCAAGGTGAGCGCGGCGCGCAACTGGATCAAGGTGAATCTCGGCCGCGTGACGATGGTCCGCTACCCGCGCGAGCGCGACGTTGTGGTCGTGACGTTCGATCAGGACTATCGCTCCGACGGCCTGTCCAATCTGATGAAGAAACGCCAGTACTGGGCGAAGGAAGCCGAGCGCTGGAAAATCATTTACGAAGGACCCGCATGAAATTACGTTACCTCTTTGCGCTGTCGGCCGCGGCTGTGGTGCCGGCCGGTGCCCTCGCCGCCGACCCGCAGGTCGACCTGCGCACGAACCTCGGCACCATCCGCCTCGAGCTCTATCCCGCCAAGGCTCCGAAGACCGTCGAGAACTTCCTGCAGTACGTGAAAGACGGCCATTACAACGGCACGGTGTTCCATCGCGTCATTGACGGTTTCATGATCCAGGGCGGCGGCTTCGATAACGATTTCCGCCAGAAGAAGACGCGCGGTCCTGTCGCCAACGAGGCGCAGGGCGCGGTCAAGGCGGGACTGAAGAATGACGTCGGCACCGTCGCCATGGCGCGCACCGCGGATCCCAACTCGGCAACCGCGCAGTTCTTCATCAACGTCAACGACAACACTTTTCTCAACTGGGGCGACCCGCGCGGCGACGGCAACGGCTACGCGGTGTTCGCCAAGGTGGTCTCCGGCATGGACGTGGTGAACAAGATCGCCAAGCTGCCCACCGGCGCGGGCGGTTCCTTCCCGCGCGATGTGCCGAAGCAGCCGGTGGTCATCGAGTCGGCGAGCGTCGTCACCGCCAAGTAGTTTGCGTTCGCTTTTCATCTCCGATCTTCACCTGAGTGAGGATCGACCGGAGGCGAACGAGCGCTTCTTCAGGTTCATCGAACAGGACGCGAGCGGCGCGCACGCCCTCTTCATCCTCGGCGATCTGTTCGAGTACTGGATCGGCGATGAGGACATCGACACGCCGTTCAACGCCGTGGTCGCCGGCTTCCTGCGGCGTCTCGCGGCGAGCGGGACCGAGATCCGCGTGATGCACGGCAACCGCGACTTCCTGCTCGGCGAAGCATTCGCCCGGGCAAGCGGCGCCACGCTGCTCTCCGATCCGTCCGTGGTTGAGGGCACGCTGCTCATGCATGGCGATACGCTGTGCACCGACGACCACGACTACCAGGTGTGGCGGAGCACCGCGCGCTCGGAAAAGTTTCAGCGCGAATTCCTCGCCCAGCCGCTCGCCCAGCGCCGCGCGACGGTCGAAGGCCTGCGCGAAAAGAGCAAGCAAGTGATCCAGGCGAAGCCGGCCGAAATCATGGACGTCAACGACGACGCGGTGCGCGAGGCGCTGCGGCGCCACGGCGTCAGCCGGCTGGTGCACGGGCACACTCACCGGCCCGGGCGACACCGCGTGGAGGTCGATGGGCGCGCCTGCGAGCGCTGGGTGCTCCCCGACTGGTACGGCGCCGGAGGATACCTCGAGCTCGCCGGCGACCGGCCGCGGCTGGTGCGCTGGTAGTAAAACTTTCCGGTCCGGTAAGCGTTACAGCCGCCGGCCTAGGCCGGCGCGGTGGGTACGGCGGTTGCACGGCCCGGTCTAAACCCACCGAAAGGATGCACCATGGCCAAGACCCGCAGCAAGTCCATCAACGCTATCGACCTCCTCAAGGAGGACCACGCCAAGGTGAAGAAGGCGTTCAAGGACTTCGAGAGCATGGACCGCTCGGACACCGAGACCTGCCGCCAGCTCGTCGCCACGGTATGCGAGGACCTGAAGGTGCACACGACGCTGGAAGAAGAGATCTTCTACCCGGCGGTACGCGCGGCGATCGACGATGAAGACATCATGAACGAGGCGTCGGTCGAGCACGAGACCGCCAAGATGCTGATCGAGCAGCTGGAAAACTCGGGCCCGGACGATCCGAACTACTTCGCCACTTTTACGGTGCTCGGCGAATACGTCATGCACCACGTGAAGGAAGAGGAAGGCGAGATGTTTCCGGAGGCCAAGAAGGCCGAGGATCTCGACCTCGAGGCGCTCGGCGAGCAGATGAAAAGCCGCAAGGAGGAGCTGGTCGGAGAGGCGGCGCAGGCATGAAGGCGCCGGGCTCCGACACGCGTCCGGCCGATCGGTCGCGCCCCGCGCCCGGCGACGAAGCGCCCCCTGGAACACCGGGCACCGGCGAAGACATCTGCCCCGAGTGCGACGGCACCGGCAGGCGCGATGGCCGCCGCTGCGAGAATTGCGCCGGCACCGGCAAGATCATCCGCGGCATCGGCGGCGCCTGATCGCTCGCGCGGTAGCGAGCGGCGTCGCGGGATCGCTCGCTTCCGCGGCCGTGGCCCTGGCCTGCAGCCGCCGCGAGAATCGCCACGCCGCGCGGCCGCTCAACGCCATCACGCACATCTATGACGGCGGCGCGCCGCCGGCCCACGACGGACGCTTGCGCCGTAATGTCTATGCAGCGCTCGCGACGGGATTCGCCGCCGCCAGCCTCATTTCACGGACGCCGCCGCCCGCACGTCACTGACCGGCAGGACCAGCGTGAAAGTGCTGCCTCTGCCGGGCGTACTCTCCAGCTCGAGCTCGCCCCCGAGGAGCCGCGTCAGCTCGCGGCTGATCGAGAGGCCGAGGCCGGTGCCGCCGTACTGGCGGCTGGTCGCGCCATCGGCCTGTTGAAACGCCTGGAAGATGATCTCCCGTTTGTCCGGCGCAATGCCAATGCCAGTGTCGCTGACGGCAAAGGCGACCACGTCGGGTCCGCGCGGCGCGATGCGTAGGCGCACGCTGCCCTGGCGGGTGAACTTGAAGGCATTGGCGAGCAGGTTCTTCAGCACCTGCTTCACTCGCGTGGGATCCGTGCGCATGGTCGCCGGCAGCCCCGGCGCCAGATCGATCGCGAACTCCACGCCCTTCTCGCGCGCCATCTCGCGGAAGGCGCGCTCGAGATCGTCCCGCAGGTCCTCGAGCCGCGCCGGCCCCATGTGCAGGGCCGTGATGGCGCCCGCCTCGATCTTGGCGAGGTCGAGGAGATCGTTGATCAGCCCGAGGAGATCCATGCCGGAGGCATAGATGGTCTGCGCAAATCGGACCTCCTTGGCATCGAGTCGGCCACCGGCGTTGTCGGCGAGCAAGCGGGCAAGAATCAGCAGGCTATTGAGCGGCGTGCGCAGCTCGTGCGACATGTTGGCGAGGAAGTGCGACTTCGACTCGTTCGCCCGTTCGGCCTCGATCTTCGCGCGCACGATCGCCGCCTCGACATGCTTCTTGTCCGTCAGGTCGCGTGTCACCTTGGCAAAGCCCAGGAGCTCACCCTCGTCGTCGCGCACGGCGCTCACCACAATGCTCGCCCAGAACGTCGACCCATCCTTGCGCACCCGCCACGCTTCTTCCTCGAAGCGGCCTTGGCTGCGCGCGAGCTCGAGCTCGGCCTGCGGCTTGCCGCGCTCGATATCCTCCGGCAGGTAAAAGCGCGAGAAGTGCTGGCCGATGATCTCGTCCGCGCGATAGCCCTTGATGCGCTCGGCACCCGCGTTCCAGCTCGCCACGCGGCCTTGCGCATCGAGCATGTAGATCGCGTAGTCGACGACGCTGTCCACCATCAGGCGAAAGCGCTGTTCGCTCTCGGCCGCGGCGCGCGTGCGCTCGGCCACCCGGGTGGCAAGGGCCGTGCGCGCATCCTCGAGCTGCGCCAGCACGGCGCACAGCATCAGCCCCGTGACCACGACCGTGCTGACGAACACCAGCAGGAGAAGGAGGGCCTCGTTCGCCACCAGATCGGCGAACGGCCCGCTGTCCCGCCGCAGCGTGTACCAGAGCGCCATGCCGCAGATGGCGGCCGCCGTGGTGGTGACTTCGCGTTGGCCGAAGCGGAACGCCGCCCAAACCACGAAGGGCACCATGACGAAGGTGCGCCCCGCGCCGCCGGTGAAGACGACGTAGCCGGCTGCGAGCAACAGCGCGGCAAAGACCATCGCCTCGAGCACCTTGCGCCCCGTCCAGGCGATGCCCGGCGCCGACCAGCTGAGGATGAGCGGCGTGAAGATCAGCATGCCGCACGCGTCGCCCTGCCACCAGGTCCACCAGTTCGCCCCCAGCTCGGCGACCGGCAGCGGATGAACCGCAGCGAGCGGCAGCAGTGCCAGCGTGGGTGCGATGACGGCGCCCACGGCGATGATGCTGACGAACCCCATCGTCTCGCGCACGCGCAGGAAGCGCCTCGGCACGCCGACGTGCCGCATGATGAGCGTGGCGATGGCGTAGGCCTGGAGGCTGGAGCCGCTGGCGATGATCGCGGCCGCGAGCACATCGCCTTCGATCGTCAGATTCGCGGCGAAGCTGCCGAACCATATTCCGGGCCAGAGCGCGGTGCCGGCGAGGAGCAGCGCACCGAGCGCGATGCCGGACGGCGGCCATACCGCGGTGGCGTAGCCGGGCGGGATGGCGAGCAGGAGAGAGAGCTTCGCCGCCGCAAAGTAGACGGCGGCGAGCAGCGCTAGCTGGATGGCGCGGCGCACGCCCCTAGCTTAACCCGCGCTCCAGATCGCCTTTGAGGTCGACCACCGCCTCCAGGCCCACGGCCAGTCGCACCAGGCCCTCGGTGATGCCGGCCGCGGCGCGCGCCTCGGGTGAGATGCGGCCGTGGGTCGTGCTCGCCGGGTGAATGAGCGTGGTCTTCACATCGCCGAGGTTGGCCGTGATGGAAACGAGGCGCGTGCCGTCGATCACGCGCCACGCGGCCTCGCGCCCGCCTTTCACCTCGAACGACAGCACGGAGCCGGCGGCGCGCTGCTGGCGCTTGGCGAGCTCGTGCTGCGGATGCGATTCGAGTCCGGGGTAATGCACGCGGGCAACCGACGGATGGCGTTCCAGCCAGCGCGCCAGCTCGAGCGCCGCCGCGGACTGTGCCTGCATGCGCAGCTCGAGCGTCTCGAGTCCTTTCAGCAGCACCCACGCGTTGAAGGGCGAGAGCGTCGGCCCGGCGGTGCGCAGGAAGGCGGTCAGCGGCTGGCCGACGATGCTCTTCGACCCGACCACCGCGCCGCCCAGCACCCGTCCCTGACCGTCGAGATACTTGGTGGCCGAGTGCACCACGATATCGGCCCCCAGCTCGAGCGGCCGCTGCAGGGCCGGCGTGCAGAAGACGTTATCGACCGCGAGCAGCGCGCCGGCCTGCTTCGCCACCTCGGCAAGCGCGGCGATGTCCGAGACCTCGGTCAGCGGGTTGGACGGCGTCTCGAGGAACAGCAGCCGCGTGGCGGGTCGCACGGCGGCGCGCCATTCGTCGACGCGCGTCGGCGACACGAACGTCGTCTCGATGCCGAAGCGCCCGAGGATGTTCGTGAAGAGCTGGATGGTCGCCCCGAAAACCGCGTTCGAGCACACCACGTGGTCGCCAGTCTTGAGGTGCACGAGCGCGGTGGCGAGGATCGCCGCCATGCCGGAGGCGGTGGCGACGCAGCTCTGCGCGCCCTCCAGCGCTGCGAGGCGGTCTTGGAACATCGACACCGTCGGGTTGGTGTAGCGCGTGTACACCATCCCATCCTCGCCGCCGGCGAAGCGCGCTGCGGCCTGCGCTGCGTTGTCGAACACGAAGCTCGAGGTGAGATAAAGCGCCTCGGCGTGTTCGTTGAACTGGCTGCGCACCTGCCCGGCGCGCACCCCCAGAGTGGCCTGCTGTAGCTTTTCGCCCATAAAAAAACCCGGCCCAAGTTGTCGGTTACGCGCCCGCAAGCTGTGGCTCAAATCGGCGCGAAAGGCGAAGTATATATCCGAACGGCGCCGCAGCCTATGTGGCCAGATTCAGATCGAGCTGCGCGTTGTCCTCGTCGGCGGAGTCCCGGCTCGCGTCGCGCTGGGTCTCGATGGCGAGCAGGTAGTCGATCGTCACGTCGCCCGTGACGTAGTGGCCGTCGAAGCATGAGGTCTCGAAGTGGGTCAGGCGCGGATTGGCGCGCCGCACCGCGTCCTTCAGGGCATCCAGGTCCTGGTAGATGAGCGCGTCGGCGCCGATCTCGCGGCACACCTCTTCTTCGCTGCGATGCGCCGCGATCAGCTCGGCGCGCGTCGGCATGTCGATGCCGTAGACGTTCGGAAAGCGCACCGGCGGCGCGGCGGAGGCGAAGAACACCTTGCGGGCGCCGGAGTCGCGCGCCATCTGCACGATCTCGCGGCTGGTCGTACCGCGCACGATCGAGTCGTCCACCAGCAGCACGTTCTTGCCGGCGAACTCCATCGGCATGGGATTGAGCTTCTGGCGCACCGAGTGCCTGCGCACCGACTGCCCCGGCATGATGAAGGTGCGGCCGATGTACCGGTTCTTCACGAAGCCTTCCCGATAGGGGACGCCGAGTGCGGTGGCCAGCTGCAGCCCGGAAGGACGGCTCGAGTCCGGAATGGGAATCACCACGTCGATCTGCAAATGGCGGTAGTGGCGGCGGATCTTTTCGGCGAGCTTCTCGCCCATGTTGAGCCGCGCCTCGTAGACCGAGGCGCCGTCGATGAGCGAATCGGGCCGCGCCAGGTAGACGTATTCGAAGATGCAGGGATTGAGGCTCGCATGCGGCGCGCACTGCTGGCTGTGCAAGCCGCCGTCCTCGTCGATGAAGACCGCTTCGCCGGGCGCGATGTCGCGCAGCAGGCGAAAGCCGAGCGCGTCGACCGCCACCGACTCGGACGCCACCATGTACTCGGTTCCCGCCTGGGTCTCGTTGTAGCCGATGACCGCGGGCCGGATGCCATAGGGGTCGCGGAACGCGAGCACGCCGTAGCCCGCGATCATCGCCACGACCGCGTACGCACCCTTGAGGCGCCGGTGCACCTGCGCCACCGCGGCGAAGATGGTCTGCGGATCAAGACGGAGCTTCACCGATGCGCGCTCGAGCTCGTGCGCGAGCACGTTGACCAGCACTTCCGAATCGGAGCCGGTGTTGATGTGCCGCAGGTCGGTGCGGAACATCTCTTCCTTGAGCTGCACGGAGTTCGTCAGGTTGCCGTTGTGTCCGAGAACGATGCCGAACGGCGAATTGACGTAGAACGGCTGCGCTTCGGCCGCCTTGAACGCCGAGCCGGCCGTGGGATAGCGGCAGTGAGCGATGCCGATGTTGCCCGCGAGGTCACGCATGTTGCGCGTGCGGAACACGTCGCGCACCATGCCGGGCGCCTTGTACATGTGAAAGGTGTTGTGCTCGGCCGTGACGATGCCGGCCGCATCCTGGCCACGGTGCTGCAGCAACAGCAACCCGTCGTAGAGAAGCTGGTTGACGGGGGACTGGGC
>JAEKLK010000255.1 GCA_019509895.1 Betaproteobacteria bacterium
CTCGAATGCGGCGATCGACATCATCGATACGCGTCACCTCACGTTCAAGCGATTCCTCGGCAAGGGGCTTTTCGTCGGCGTGAAGCTGAACGGCGCCGGGACTGCGGTCAACAACGACATCTCCGGCCCCGACGGCGTGGTCACGCATGGACGCTGGCTCTATGCCGGCGATGGCGACAGCACGCTGAAGGTGTTCGACTTGGACGGGCCGAATGCCCTCGCTCAACCCGCGCTCAGTACCGGCGGCACGACCCGAGTCGATGAGATGGCGTTGACCGCTGACGGCGAATTGCTGCTTACGGTGAACAATGCCGAAGATCCACCGTTTGCCAACCTCTGGGCGGCGAACGGCGATCGCAATCACAGCTCGGTGCGCATGCTCAGCAAGATCACGATCGACCCGGTGCTTTTCCCGGGTACCCCGGCCATCGAGCAGCCGACCTGGGATCCGACGACGCAGCATTTTTATGTATCGGTGCCGATCCTCGGCAAGCCGGGCGGCTGCGGTACCGCGACCTGTGATGGCGGCATGATGGTGATCGATCCGACGACGGTCAGGGGACCGACCGCGGTGCTCGGTGCCTTCGATGCGGCCACGAACACCGGCGTATTGCAGCTGAGCGACTGCGGACCCAACGGTATCACGGTCGGTCCGCACGACAATCTGCTGCTCGGCTGCACGCAAGCCAACAATCCGACCAACAGGAGCACGCTGGTCATCAACGCGACGACCAAGCATTACTCCCACGTGAACGGCATTGTCGGTTCGGATGAGGTGTGGTTCAACTCCGGTGACGGTCGGTATTACACCGGCTCCAACCGTAATTGCGCACCCTCCGGTTGCCCGGCGCAAGCGGCGGTCCTCGGCGTCATCGACGCGACCAGCGTGCTGATCGAAACCATCCCGCAATCCTCGGGCTCGCACTCCGTCGCCGCCGACTCGAAGCGAAATCTGATCTTCGTGCCACAGTCAGCACCGGTCTCCGTCGTCGGGGCCGGAGGCGACACAACGGCTGTCGGTGCAGGCATCTGTGGCAGCACGAACGGCTGCGTGGCGGTGTATTCGCATCACGTCGACAAAGATGGCGATAAGGATGACGAACACAGAGACCACTAAACTGGCAGGAAAACGGGACGCCGATTGAATGTCCCGTTCTTGCAGAAAGGCCGGCCGCGCGCCGGCCTTTTTTTTAGACTTAGCTGTCTGGGTGATCGCGCCTGAACTGCGCTATCAAGTCATCGGCCAAGTCCTGTAGTTCCTTGGCCCTTGCGCGCAGCGCCGCACACTCGGCAATCAGGCGTCTGCTCTTGGCAAACACCTCAGAGCGTTCTTGTTCTCGGCGCTCCTTCGGGTCCGTAGAGTAAAGCTTGGCTTTGTCTTCCGGCCCCATCGCGGCAGTATGCGCCCATATCCCTCTACAAGGGGGTTTCGTGTAACGCTGCCGCGAGCCCTACAGCGCCGTTTCAGGCGCCGCGCTTGGCGTAGCGCTCGACGAGCGCAAGCAACCGGTCGGCGCGCACCGGCTTGGTGACGTAGTCTTCGACGCCGAGCCGCTTGCCGCGGTCCTCGTACTCTGTCTCCGAGGTCAGCATGATCACCGGGATGGCGGCCACGCTCGGGTCGGCGCGTAGCGCGGCGACCAGCTCGAAGCCGTCCATGTGCGGCATCTGCGCGTCGGTGATGATGAGGTCGGGGCGGCGCTCGAGCACGGCGTGCCCGCCTTCGATGCCGTCCTTCGCGGTGCGCACCTGGTAGCCGGCGTTGCGCAGGTGGATGCCGAGGGTCTCGCGGATGTTCGGGTCGTCGTCGATGACGAGGATCGTGGCCGGCACGCCCGGCACCTTATCGGTGATCGGCGCGACGGGCTGCGACCTTGGTCACGCGTCCGGCGTTTTTCGGGTCCCCGACACGAGCAGCGCCACCGGCAAATCGGCGAGCAGCACGCTTAGCTGCACCGCGCCGCCGTGATGCTCGCGCCCGGCTGCGCCTTGCGCACCGCCAGGCCCTGCCGGATGACGTGCAGCTTCGCGCGCCCGTCGCCGAGATTGGCGAGCAGCTCCGCGGGCTGCGGCACGCGCTTTTCCAGCTCGCTCAATAGCGCCGTACGCGCCGCGTAATCGACCGGCCGCCGGTTGTCCGGATCGACCAGGCTGAAATCCAGGAGCTCGGTGCCCTGGTAGTAATCGGGCACGCCGGGCGAAGCCACCTTGACGAGCGCCTGCGAGAGCGAGACGAGCAGCCCGAGATGCGCGAAGCGCGGCACTACGTCGGCAAGGTCCTTGAGGAAGAGCGGATTGGCGAGCGACTCGCTGACGAAGCGCTCGAGCGCCTGCTCGTATTGCGTGTCGGGATTGATCCAGCTCGTGTGCACCTTCGCCTCGCGCACCGCCTTCAGCATGTAGGTCTTGAGCCGCTCGCGCAGCGACTCGCGCTCCTTTTCGTCCACCGCCTGCGGGGGCCAGATGGCGAGGAGCGCCTGGTAGAAGTGGTACTCGTCGGCACGCGCAGGCGCGCTCTCGCCCTCCAGGTCCGTGCGGTAGCTGCGGTTCAGGACGCTCCAGCGACGCAGCCACCGGCGCCAGGCGCCGGAGAGCTCGGAGAGGACAGCCAGCCGGGCGCGCGCGTCCTCGGAGCGCTTGGTATCGTGGGTCGAGCTGCCGAGCAGCTCATACGGCGTGCGCTTGACGCGCTGCTCCGCGGCCGCGTGAAACGCCTTGAGCGAGAGGCCGAAGTGCGCCGGATGGCCGCCGACTTCATTCAGCGCGAGCAGCCGGCTATAGCGATAGAACGCCGTGTCCTCGTCGCCTTTGGCGACGACTGGCGCGGTGAACTGCTGGAAGCGCATGGCGAAGCGCAGCATCTCGAGGCGCCGCGGTCCGGCGGGCGGCGCCGCGTCGAGCGTCAGCACGCCGTGCACGAAGTCGAACACGCTTGGGTCGGCGATGCGGCTCGCGCGCTTCGCCGCCTTGATGGCCCATTCGATCCACTTGCGGTCGCTCGCGGAGACGCCGCGGCTGCTGACGTACGTGCGGTAGACCGGGAAGCGCGCCGCGATCTCCGCCAGCGCCTTGCGCAGGCCGCTCGCCGTGTGGTCGCGCGTGAAGCGGTTGCCGTGCGCGATGTGCGCGAGCCAGTTCGACAGCATGAACAGCTCCGCGGCGAGCGTGGTGTTCATGATCAGGTTGCGGCTCGCCACCGAGATCTCGGCGAAGGTGGCGCGCTCGCGCGTGAAGCGCTGGTAGATGCGGTCGAAGTGCGCCTCGGCGCTGCGATCGACGTAGACGTCGGTGAGCAGGTTGACGAACGGGTAGCCGGTCGTGCCGTGCACCGGCCAGTCTTCCGGCAGGTGCTCGTAGGGCGCGAGGATCTTCTCGACCACGATCCACGGCCGCACGAACGTCTCGTTCAGCCGCTCGAGGTACTCGCGCGGATCGGCGAGGCCGTCGGGATGGTCGATACGCAGGCCGTCGATGCCGCCGCGGCGCGCCAGGCGGCTGATCAATCCATGCGTCGCCTCGAACACGGCGCGGTCCTCGACGCGCACGCCGGCGAGGTCGGTGATTTCGAAGAAGCGCCGGTAGTTGATCTCGTCGGAGGCGACGCGCCAATATGCGAGCCGGTAATGCTGCTGCTCGAGTATCCGGTGAAGCGCGAGCGGGTCGTTGACCGGCTTCTTCAGCGCGCGCGTGCTCTTCGCGTTCAGCGGGAAGCGATGATCGAAATAACGCACGCTCCAGCGTCCGCCCTTGTTCTCGAGCTTGAGCTCGCCCGCCTCGAGCGCCTCGCCGTAGTGTTTGCCGAGCACCGGCAAAAGCAGCTTGCCGCGGCTCCAGTCGATGTCGAAGAAGCGCGCGTACGTCGACGCCCTGCCCTTCTCCAGCACGTCGAGCCACCAGGCGTTGTCGGCGTGCAGCACGCCCATGTGGTTGGGCACGAGGTCGGGCACGAGGCCCATGTGGTGCTCGCGCAGCGTGTCGATCAGCTTGCGCAGCTCCGCTTCCGTGCCGATCTCCGGATTCACCGCGTTGTGGTCGATTACGTCGTAGCCGTGCATGCTGCCGGGCCGCGCCTTGAGGAAGGGCGACGAGTAGAGATGACTGACGCCGAGCCGCGCGAGATAAGGCACGAGCTTGATGGCGTCGGCGAAGCGGAAGTCCTTGTGGAACTGCAGCCGGTAGGTGCCCTCGGGCACGCGCTGCGGCCGGCCGCGCGCGATCGCCCGCTCGGCCATCGCCTCGGCGGTAGCCGCGACGCGCGGCTCGCTCGGCCAGGCTTCGAGCGCGAGCGGCAGCTTGCGGCGCCAGTTCGGATGCTCGTCGACCGTGCCCGGCAGGTTCGCCTGCTCCAGGACCTCGAGCATGTCTTCCGGCTGCACCAGCGCGAGCTTGCAGGGCGTCTGCGCGATGTACTTGTGCGCCGAGAGCGCCGATCGGTCGAGGCCTTGGCGCGAAAGCGCGCGCTCGAGAGCGGCGAGCTCGGTGCGGCGCATCGCGCGCTCCTTTTCCTTGGCGACGGTCAGGCCCACCTTGTCGCGCCAGTCGAGGTCATGCTCGGCCCGGTAGCCTTTCCACGTGGGCAGGTCGTGCGTGCTCACGCATACGAGCGCATCGCGCGGATACGCCTGCGGCGGCGCGAGCTCGCCGTCGGGGGTCTTCTCGAAGAAGAGCGGCCGGTAGGAAAGGAGGCCCGTCTCGTTCAGCTTGGCCCGCAACTCTGCGGATACCGTGCCGAGATCCTCGCCGATCACCAGGCAGCGGCGCGCGCGGCTTTCCTGTGCCAGCACCGCGAGCAGATCGTCGAGCGGATAGTGCACGTAGCCACCCCGGTCTGGCTTGGCGCCGCGCGGGATCCAATAGAGGCGTGAGAGCGCCATCACATGGTCCATGCGGATGGCGCCGCCCTCGGGCATGTTGGCGCGCAAGAGCTCGCGGAAGCTGCGAAAGCCGTTCGCCGCCAGCGCCCGCGGCGAGTACGGCGGCAGGCCCCAATCCTGGCCCTTGGGATTGAACTCGTCGGGCGGCGCGCCGCAGGTGGCATCGAGCGCGTACGCCTCCTGGTCGGCCCAGACCTCGGCGCCGCCGCGGTCGGCGCCGAGCGCGAGGTCGACGTACAGGCCGATCGGCATGCCGAGCTCGCGCGCGCGGCGTTGCACGGCGCCGAGTTGCGCGCGCGCCGCCTGCTGCAGCCACTCGTGGAAGGCGACGCGCGCGCTATTGGCGCGCGCGAAGCGTGT
>JAEKLK010000207.1 GCA_019509895.1 Betaproteobacteria bacterium
TCACCGCCTGGGAGAGGAGCGCGTTCAGCATGCGGATGATCGGCGCGTCGTGGCGCGCCTCGAGCAGGTCTTCCACCTCGGGAAGGTCCTGCAGCAGCCGGCCGAGCTCCGCCTTGCCCTGCACTTCATCGACGATGCTCGCCGCCTGGCTCGCGGGCTCGGCATACGCGGTTTTCAGCGCCGCATCGAACTCGGGCTGCGCGACGAGTTGCGGCTGGAGCTCGCGGCCGAGCGTGCGGCGCACCTCGCTGATGGCCGTGGGCGGGGTCGCGCTCGTCACCCAGAGAACCAGGCGGCCTTCCCGCTCGGCGGCGGGCAGCACCGAGTTCGCCTTCGCGAAGGCGAACGGGACGAGCGGTGCGCTCATTTCTCCGGCTCGACCGGCGGCGCCACCGGCGAAGGCATGTCGGGCAGCACGAGGCTCGGCCGCACCACCGGCAGCTCCTGGAGCTTCCGCATGGCGTCGTAGCGGTCGATAGTGATGCTGCGCGCCGCGTCCTCGTCGCGCACCATGAAAGGCCGCAGGAACACCATCAGGTTCGTCTTCTGCTGCCGGCGGATCTCGTAGCGGAAGAGCCCGCCAATGAGCGGAATGTCGCCGAGCACCGGCACCTTCTCCTGCGTCCCGGTGACCTGATCCTGCACCAGGCCGCCAAGCACCACGATGGCGCCGTCGTCGACCAGCACGTTGGTCTCGATCGCCCGCATGTTGGTGATGATGCCGGCGGGGTTGGTCGTGTCCTGTACGCTCGAGACTTCCTGGTAGATGACGAGCTTGATCGTGCCGCTTTCGCTGATTTGCGGCCGCACGCGGAGCGTCAGGCCGACGTCGCGCCGCTCGACCGTCTGGAACGGGTTGACCGTTGCCGCGCCGCTCGAGGCGGGCGTCACGTACTGGCCGGTGATGAAGGGCACGTTCTGGCCGACGATGATGCGCGCCTCCTCGTTGTCTAGCGTCATGATGTTCGGCGTCGAGAGGATGTTCACCTTCGACATCGATTCCAGGGCGCGCGCGAGGAACTGCAGGTTCGCGATCGTGCCGATGCCGGGCAGCGTGATCTGGCCCTTCGCCACGCCGATGGCGAGGCCGTGGCCGACGCTCCCCGGGTTCTGCGCGATGCCGAGGATGTTCTGCCCGGCGGTGCCGAAGTTGGTGCCGGCGAGTCCCCCGGTACCCCCGCCCGAGCCCTGCAGATTGCCGAGGCCCGCCTGCCACTGGATGCCCCACTCGGCGGCCTGGTCGCTCGTCACCTCGATGATCAGGCTCTCGATGAAGACCTGCGCGCGGCGCATGTCGAGCTGGTCGATCACGGCGCGCAGGTTCCGGTAGACGGGTTCGGGCGCGATGATGATGAGCGTGTTGGTGGCCGGGTCAGCCTGGATCTGCGCGCCGGCGATCTGCCCGGAGACGGGCGTCGGCGCGGCGGGCGCGCCGGTGAGCGGCCGGGCCGGCGCGCTGCCGACGGGACGGGAGCCGCCGAGCTGCTGCTGGAACGAGGGTTGCGTCCCAGCGGTGCTCGTATCGGGCGCCGCGACGCCGAGCAGCGTGCGTGCTAGCGCGGTGGCGTTTGCGTTCTTCAGGTAAACGACGTGGATGTTGCCTGGAGCGGTGGAAGGCTGGTCGAGCTTCTGCACCAGTACGCGCACGAGGTTCGCTCGCGCCGGCGTCGGCGCGCGCACGAGGAGCGAGTTGCTGACCGGCTCGGCGAGGATGCTGACGCGGCCGGCGTCCGCACCCGCCTGCGCGGGCGATTCGAGCAGGCGACCGAGCAGCACGGCCATGTCGCTCGCAATGGTGTGCTCCAGCCGCACGATATCGACCTCGTTGCCGGCCGGTGTATCGATGGCGGCGATGATGCGCGCGATGCGCCGCACGTTCTCGGCGTAGTCGGTGACGACGATGGTGTTGTTGCCGGCGTAGGCGTTGATTGGGTTGTTGGAGGCGATCAGCGGGCGCAGGATCTGGGCGATGTTCACCGCCGATTCGTAGTTGAGGCGGAATATCTGGGTGACGATCTCGTCGCCGCGGGCGGCGGGCGCGCCGGAATGCACCGGGCCGCCCTGCAGGCGGGCATCGGCCTCGGGCACGATGCGGATCACGCCGCCCGAGTCGACCACCGCGATGTTCTGCAGGCGTAAGGCCGAGCTCAGGACCCCGACGGCCTGGTCAGGCGTGAGCTGCTGCTCCACCGTCAGCGTGACCGTGCCCTTGACGCGCGGATCGACGATGATGGTGCGGCCGGTGAAATCGGCCATGGCCCGCCCTACCGCTTCGATCTCGGCGTTGACGAAGTTGAGCGTCAGCCGCTGCTGGGCGAAAGCGGCGCCGGCGAGCGTGGCGCTCAGCAGTATGGCTACGATCCAGCGGACGAGCGCGTCCTCCCGTCGATGGCGCATTTGCATCCCCTTTTCTTCTTAGAGCTTTTAAAGCTTTTCTTCTTAAGTATCGATCGCCAGTAGCACCTTGTCGCCGGAACGCATCCCGAGTAGGCCTAGGAGGCCATTCAAAGCGGGCTGCATCTCGCGTTCTGCGGTGGCGATGCCGCTGAACTTGACGTGCGAACCCTCTATTGTGCCTTTGCCGCGCAATTGCAGCGGGCCGGTCAGGGTTTGGAGGTCAAGGGAGGGGGGGCCACCGTTGCCGGCCACCCGCAAGCGATAGGTACCCAGCGGCACGACTGGGGAAAGAGCCGATTGTGCATCGCGCCAATCGATCTGTAGCTCGCCGGTGACGGCGCGGCCTGTGACTTCTGTATCGGCCCAGCGAAGCTCAAGCATGCCGCCCGGGCGCAATGTATTGAAGGGGGCGCCGGCCGCGGCGAGCACCGCCGCAGGAACGCGCGCGGAGCCACTCATGAACGCCAAATTCTGCATACTGAGCCCTAACTCCAGCGGCGTCGCGAGCCAGTCATGCGAGGCGCGTACCCATAGACGGCCGGCGCGCAGGCTCGTGACCTGCCATTCCAGCCGCCCCGGGATAAGCGTCGTTTCGCGGCCGTTCGTAATGCCCAGGAGCGCCGAACCGGCCCAGACGGTACCCCGGGCATCGACCAGGCGAAGCTTGGTGCGGCTCGCCAGCGCATCGCCGACCCATGCCGCGGGCGCCCGGAGCGTCGTGACGGCGAGCACCGTCAGGACGAGAAGCAAGGCGAGGAAAACCCGTCTCATTGTCCTTTCACCGGCACCAAGGTGATCTCGGCGTCCACCATGCCGGCGGAGATCCGTGTGATGCGCGCGCTGCTGATGCGAAGCGGCAGCTCGCTCGACAGTTCCTTCAGCGCAACCAGACAATTCGATGCTTCGACGCCGCGCAGCGCGAGCACCATGCCGTCGCCTTCACCGGAGCGCAAGGCGTCCGCGGGAAGGTTGCGCTCGGCGATGAGCTTGGTCGCCGCGGCGCGCAGCGACTGCGGATTGTCGAAGCGCAGGCCGCGTTCCTTCAGCCGCCGCGCCTCCAGGCGCAAGGCCTCGATTTGCGCCACTTGCGTGCGCAGCCGCGGCAGCTCGTTCGCGAGGCGCTCGCGCGTGTGCCAGGCCGGCTCGAAGGCCACAAGGAAGAGGATGGCCGCGAGGGCGAACGCAGACGCGGCTGCGGTAGCGATGCGCTCGCGCCGCGCCAGACCGAGCCACCATGCGCGCAGCCCGGCAATCACCGCTGGTCCTCCTTCGGGCGCACGCTGAGGGTGTTCTCGGAAAGCCGCGCGGCGAGGCCGGCGGCGGACGCCTGCTCGAGCATCCGTTCGCGCGCCTTCGGTGCCGCGAGCGCGCGCGGGTCGAAATCGACGCGCAACGCCTCGCCGCGGAATTCCAGGGCACGCACCGTGTCGGCCTCGAGAGTTATCGCCCGGGCGAGTGCCGTTGCAAGCGGCAGGAATTCCCGCGGGTCGCCCGCCCCCGCGCCTACGCGCAGATCGGCCACGGCGCGCTGCATTTGCTTCAGGGGGTCGAGCACGACCGGCACGGAGGGCGCCGTCTCTCGCAGCGCGGCGACCATCTGCGCTTTGAGCATCCGCTCCTCGCGCAGCATGAGAGCGGCTTCCACATTGAGCCCGACAATCCACGTCATGGCGCAAAGCGCAGCGAGCAGCGCGGGCACGCGCCACGCGTGCCACGAGACGAGCCGCGGCGCGAGCTCGTACTGCAGGAGCTCGAATGCCAGCGGCTCGGCGCGCGTGGCCGGTTCGTCGACGCAGATAAGCGGCACGCCAAGGGCTGCGCTCCACGCCGCGGCGTCGCACGAGCCTTCGACTTCGATCGCCTGCGGTCGCGCAGTGCCCGCCTGCTCGAGCGCCAGCCGCAGCTCGACCGGCGGCTCGCCCTCGATCAGCGCCGACGAGGCGAGGCCGTAAAGCGGCGCGGTGCGCAGGCACGCGTACGCCGTGCCGAGCCGCAGTCGCCAGCGACCCGGAGCGAGCGGCAACGTGAGCGCCTCCGGTGTCGCGCTCGCCGGCTCGAGCTTCACCCGGCGCAAGAGCTCCAGCGCCCGCTGTAGCAGTGGGCGATCGAGCACGGCGAGCGTGGTGCGCGTGCCGCCGACCGGCCGGGCGGCCACCACGTAGGCGGCTTCTAGATCCACCAGCAGGTGCGGCTCGGCAAGGGAGGGCAATGCCGCGCGCAGTCGTGCGCCGGAAAGGGACGGCAGCGGCGTCTCGACGAGCAGCACATCGGGGGCTGCGATGACGAGCTCGGTGCGCGGCAGCCGCGGCAGCTCGGCAAGAACGGCGCGGTCGCGCCGCACGATGGCCCGCGTCTCGTCCAGTACCTCATAGTCGAGCGTGCTGTCGCCGCCGAGCTCGGCGAGCGGACACAGATGGAGACGCAGCGTCTTCAGGCGCCCTCCCTGAGCCAGATCACCTCCATGCGGTTCGGGTCGCGGCGCACGAGCGCTCTGGCGCTCACATGCGCCGACCCGAAGCTCACCGTACCGTCGACACTGAAATAGCGTGTTGTCACGGCAAGTCCGTTTTCGCTCGCCTGGGGCACCAACTGGCGCACCCGCTGTATCGCGTCGCCGAGATCCTTGAAATGCGCCCGATCGCGGCCAGCGACGAGGCGCTTGGCATCGAGGAGCTCGAGGTCGGGGATGCGCGCGGCGAGAAGCTCGGCCGGCGCGGTGTTGGCGTTGAGCGGGGTTGGCTCGGGCAGGACAGTGACGAATTCGCGCAGGCGCTCGAGGGCATCCTGCTCGAGGCCGACCTGCAGCAGCTCGTCGGCAAACGCGCGGCCGAGGTCCGCTTGCGTGCGCTGCTGCGAGACCGCGGCCACGGTGCGCTGCGCGATCAGGTCCGCGAAGCGCGTGTCGATGCGGAGCAGCACCAGCAGCCGGCGCAGCACCGCGACTTCGTTGCGATCGACCCCGTCGCCGGCGTTCAGGTTGCGCAGATTGAATTTTCCCTGCTCGTCATCAATCGCGCCGGCGATATACGCCGGGGTGCGGCCGTCGTTTTCGTTGAGACGGGTGTCGGCGAGCGGGACCGCCCACGGTTCGCCGCGGTGATCGACGCTTGAGGTGCGAGCGTCTTCCTGCAGGATCACGCTGGCCCAATCGATCGCGCCCCGCAGGAGCCAGCGGGCCTGGGCGAGAGCACGCTCGTTCTCCGTCTCGCGGGCAAGCGCGCTCTGCTGCCAAAGCGCGCCGGCGACGAGCGTCGTCGCGACCGCGACCACCAGCATCGCCATGATGAGCGCCGAGCCTTGTTCTCGCCTCATAGGGCGAGCAGCTTCACGTAGCGCAGGCCGTTCTCGTCTTCGAGCGATATCTCGAGCGCGGTAGCGCGCGCAACCGGACGCACTGCCTGCTCGCGCCCCGGCTCGATCCAGAAGCCACCGGCATGGATCCTGATCTTCAGCCGCGCGACCCGCGGCAGCACGAGGACCTCTCCGCCCGGTGTGCGCCGCAAGAGGCCCGCGGCGGTCCGCTCGTAATGTACCGGCACGACGCGGCTCGCGCCGTTGGGCTCCTCCAGCATGCGCAGCACGTCGAGCTCGCTGCCTTCCCCGACGGCCAGCACCGTAAGCGCGAGGGGTAGCTCCGGTGTCGTCGCGCGAGCCGGCGCGGCGACGTCGGGAAGCCGCTCCGCCACGTCGCGCTCGATCTGCGCGAAGGCCGTAAACATGCGCGAAAGCTCGAGCGTCTCCTGCGCAATGCCGGCGCGTTGCGTGCTGACGAAGGTGAGGCCGCGCCAGCAGACGACTCCCATGAGCGCCATCAGCGTGATGGCGACGAGCATTTCGATGATCGTGAACCCCGCAGGGCGCGCGGCACATGTCATCGGCGTTGCGGCAGGATGCCGACCAGCTCGGCGAGGACCGTGCTGCTGTCGGGGCCCGCGTATACGCGCACTTCCACACGGCGAAAGAGCGGATTGGGCGTGCTTTTCACTTCCTCCACGCATTGCAGGGCCGCCCGACCCTGGGCGCACGGCGTCGTCCGCGTGCCCAGTGGCGGAAAAGCTCCTGCCGCGCGCAACTCGGCGATGCGGTTATCCGCCGAGAGCTGCGCGAGCAGGCGAAGCCGAAGCTCGACGTTCGTCTGCGCCATGCTGCCGGCCGCGCGCACGGCGGTGAGCAGCGCGACCGCGACGATGGCGAGCGCCACCAGGACCTCGATCAGCGTGAAGCCGCGCACTCGGCGCCTTCGCACGAGGAGACTTGCGCATTGCCCATTGCATCGAGCGAGAGGCGCAGGACCGGCCCGGAGGTCGTGATCTCGACTTCGGCCGGCTCGCGCAGGGCCTCGCGCCCGAAAACGAGCTCCGGTCGCGCGATGCGCCGTACTTCGAACGGCCAGCGGCGCTCGCGCGCAAGCTCCTCGGCAATCGGCGCAGCATTGGGGCCGGCCACCCAAAACCGGTAGCCGGAGAGATCCGCCCGCCAGCGAATCGGGCGGCCAGCGACGCGAGCCTCGCTTTGCGCCATGCGAAAGAGCGCCGCCAGGCGGTCGCCTTCCTCGGTGAGCCGTCGGCTTTCGTTGCCGCGCACCGAGAGGCTTACCACACCCGCCGCGATGCCGATGATGGCGATGACGATAAGCAGCTCGAGCAGCGTGTAGCCGCGAGCGCGCATTCTTAAAGCTGCCACGAGCCGATATCGCCGTCCGCGCCGGTGCCGCCCGGCTGGCCATCGGCGCCGAGCGAAAATACATCGATCTCGCCATTTACGCCGGGATTCAGGTACTGGTAGGGATTACCCCAAGGGTCCTTCGGCAGCTTGTCCAGGTAGGGCTTCCAGTTCGGCGGTGGGGGCTGGGCCTGCGGCCGGGCGACGAGCGCCTGCAGGCCCTGTTCGCTGGTCGGATAGCGACCGTTGTCGAGCCGATAGAGCTTCAGCGACTGCATGAGCGCAGCGATATCGTGCTTTGCGGCCGCGGCGCGCGCCTCGTCGGTGCGGCCGAGCACGCGCGGCACGATCAGCACGGCCAGGATGCCCAGGATCACCACGACGACCATGACTTCCACGATGGTAAAACCCCCGCGGCGTTGTCTGTTCACTACTCGTACCTCCTTGTAGCGATTATGCTCCCACCATGCTTCCTGCCTTTGCGGCGCGCGCCGCCGCTGTCGTCCTCGCCCTCGCCCTCGTGGCGAGCGTGACGGAGTGGGCATTGAAGCTCGTCTCGCGGCGCGTTCCCGCCGAGCCGCTCGTCGTGCTGCCTGCGGCAGACCTCGAGCCGCACGCCCGCCAGACCGATGTCGCGGCTCTCGCTCGGCTTCTTGGCTCCAGCTCTGCCTCCGAAGTCGCCGGCATGCGTGCAGTTGGCATCATGGCCGACGCGGCCACCGGGCGCGGTATCGCTGTCATCGCCGTCGATGGCCAACCGACCCGGGCATACCGCACCGGCGACTATGTCGCTTCCGGCGTTCAGGTCAAGGAAGTGCGCAAGGACCGAGTGCTGCTCACCCGTGCCGGCGTGGTGCAGGAGCTGCGTCTGCCGACGAAATCGCAGCAGACGACCGCGCCGCCCATAGCGCGCTGAGAGGTCAGCGGCGGAACATGTAGGCTGAGTGATCGGAGTTCCACAGGAAGCCGACGAGATGGCCATTGCCCGCCAGCGCCACGAGCGGGTCGACAAAGCCCATGGGCGCGTTGGTCGCGTCGACGCTTGCCAGCGCGACGCTGTTGGTCGTGGCATTCCAGAATGCGGCATTGTCCTGGCGCTGATCGAAGGTCAGCGGTACGGCGGGATTTGTGACGTTGGTTGCCGCGCTGGCGAACGCGATCACACTACCGTCGTCGCTAATCACCGGAAATTGCGCGTCGAAGTCGGCGCCGCTCGTCCGGTCGCGACTGAGCGTTATGAGCTGTATGCGGCCCGTCGTCCGGTCCCAGCGGAAGATATTCGATACGGCCGCGCCGCCCGGGGCGCCTTTGACCAGATAAGAAACGCCCGTCACCAGATTGGAGGCCGGGCTTTCGAAAGCCACAAAGCGTCCGTCCGAAGAGAGGACGGCCTCGAGCGCGCCGTTGTTGGCGGCCCGTCCATCGCCCGAGCGCGACACCAGCGTCAACACACCCGTGTCACGCGCCCACAGATAGACGTCGGACGGGTTGCTCGGATACACCGCCGGCACTAGATTGTTCGCGCGGCAGGTAAAGACGAGCGTTGCGCCATCGGGGGTCAGGTACCGAGCGCCGGGGTTGAGGGCAACGCCACAGACATCGTTGCTCGCCTGCGTGCCCGCCTGGGAGAGGCTGGCGATTCGTGTCGAGCGCAGAACGCGATCGCGCAGAAAAACGTTCGAGAGAGTCGTCGAAACGTGCGGATAGGCGATCCCGGTGACGAGATTGGTCGCCGAGCTGGTAAACGCCACGAAGCGCCCATCGTCGCTTATCGCCGGGAAGAGAGAATCGTGCACCGGCGCGATCAGCACGGCGCCATTGAGGCCGGCAGAACGTCCATCGGCACTGAGCGAGACAAGCTCGGTGGTACCGGCGATCAAGTCGCGCACGAAGACATTCATTCCGCCGGGATACGTCACACCGACTACGAGGTTCGTCGCCTGGCTTGCGAACGCGACGAATCGGCCGTCTGCGCTTACCGCGAAGCGCTCGCTCGCCTGATCATTGCCGGCCGTTGCTCCGGCGGCATCAATGGAAACCAGCTGTGTACGGCTGTTTGCAAGATCGCGCGCGAAGATCTGCACGAACGGCCGGCCGCCCGCCGGCGCGGGGTACGTGACGCCCGTTACCAGATTGCGCGCGCGACTCGCGAATACGACGAAGCGACCGTCGGCGGAGAGCTTCGCGGTAGAGGAATCGTCGTTACCCGCGCTTGTGCTTGCGGCATTGACGCTCACAAGGCTCCGGGATCGGGTTGCCACGGTGAACAGCAGAACGTTCTGCGTCGCTGCGGCATTTGCGGGCAGCCCCGTCGGGTTGTCGGTAACGCCGGTGTAAAGAACACGGGTGGCGTCGGGATTGACGCTGACCGACTCCGCGCGGTCGATTCTCTGGGCACCGGTCGCCGATAGCGACGAAGTCGATGCCGCGCCGTCGCCGCCGCCGCCGCATGCCTGGAGCAAGAGCAATGTCACTGCTCCGATGCGAGGATCGCACCTCATGCAGGCATGCTATCGGGCGTTCTTTACCCGGAATCGTTGCCCAATAGGGAATTCAGACCTTCAGCTGGTCGTACGAGAGGTAGCGCTGGCGGAAGGACTCGAAGTCGAGCTGGTCGGCCGCCTCGAGCTCGCGCTGCTGCAGGGTCGATTCCTGCGCCAGGCGGGTGAAGCGCTCGCGCACTTCGCGCGGCAGCTCCAGATGCTGGAGCATCGACTTGTGCGCGGTCGACTCGATGAGCGCGAAGCGCAGGAACGAGTTGTCGTGGTTGCGGGCCATCGCGTGCAGCACGCGCGCCGAGGGCGTCGATTCCGGGTCACGCACGAGCGAGAGCGCCATCTCGTAGGCGCTGCGGTACGCGGCGCCGCCGGCTTGCCGGTCGATGAGCGCCGGCATCGGCTCGCATTCGCCGAGGACCTCGGCCGCCCAGTCCGCCAGGCGCACATCGCGGCCGCCGCGCTCGAGCATCAGACCGGGCTCGCGGCCGCGTAGCGCCACCTTCTGCTGGTTGCGGCGCACCTCGCCGATCTCCCGCGCATTGTCGGGCGGGCTGTCCTTCAGCAGGCAGTGCAGCAGGAAGAGATCGAGGAAGCGGCAGGTCGGCGCCGTGATGCCGATCGGCGCGAACGGATCGAGGTCCATGAGCCGCACCTCGACGTACTCGACGCCGCGCTCGCGCAGCGCGTGCAGCGGCCGCTCGCCGCGCTTGATGCGCCGCTTCGGGCGGATCGAGCTGTAGAACTCGTTCTCGATCTGCAGGAGCGTGGTGTTGAGCTGCCGGTAGTCATCGTCCTCGCGCAGGCCGATCTTTTCGTAAGGCGCATAGGGCACCGTCAGCGCCTCGTAGAGCGAGGCCGTGTAGTCGCGCAGGTTGTTGTAGCTCACGCAGAGCGAGGCCTGCGCATCGCTCTGGTAGCCGAGCGGCCCCATGCGCAGCGACGTTGCGTAAGGCGCGTAATGGGTTCCCGGGGCGAGCGGAGCGAGCTCATGGTCGCGGCCGGCGACGAAGCTCGAGCACACCGCGGGCGAGGCGCCAAAGAGATAGAGCAGCAGCCACGAGTTGCGCCTGAAGTTGCGGATCAGGCCGAAGTACTGCTCGCTCGTGACGCCCGGCAGCGAGAAGTTGTAGTGGATGCCCGAGATCGCCTGCATGCGCCGGCCGTAGCGGTGCGCGAGCCCGAGGCGATAGACCGTCTTCGCGCGACCGACGTTGGCGGTGCCGTAGCGGCCGATCGGGATGAGGTGATCGGAGGGCAGGCTGCACGGCATGCTCGCGCACCACAGGATCTCCTCGCCGATGTGGCGATAGACGATCTGGTGGATGAAGGTGAGCTCCTCGAGGCAGCTCTCGACGCTCGGCTGCACGCCGGTGATCAGCTCGAGCTGCGACTCGGAGAAATCGGTCGTGATGTGCGGGTGCGTGAGGGCCGAGCCGAGCGCGGCCGGGTGCAGCGTCTGCGCAAGCGAGCCGTCGGGCCGCACGCGCAGGCTCTCCTTCTCGATGCCGCGACGCATGCCTCGCAGTGCGTCGCCGGTCAGCGAGCGCAGTCGTTCCAGGACGCTCATGAGGAAACGCGAAGGGTAGCAGAGCGAAATCGCGCTCAGCGCCCTATTTCAAGCATCGCGCGCTGTCCCTGGAATTCCGCGAACTGGACGCATATACAGTATAGTCCGCGCCGTGGAGGTGGCGGATAAATACAAGAAGCTAAACGCGGCGCAGCGCGCGGCGGCGTGCCATGGCGAGGGGCCGCTCCTGATCCTCGCGGGCGCGGTGACGGGCAAGACCAATACGCTCGCGCATCGCGTCGCGCACCTCGTTGCGAGCGGCGCCAACCTGCAGCGCATCCTGCTCCTCACGTTCTCGCGCCGCNNCTCACCTTCTCGCGCCGCGCGGCGCTCGAGATGACGCGGCGCGCGAGCCGCATCGTCGGCGAGATCGCGACTTCCGTGCGCTTGCCCTGGTCGGGCACATTCCACTCGATCGCCAACCGCTTCATCCGCCGCTACGCCGCGAGCCTCGGCCTTTCGCCGAGCTTCAGCGTGCTCGACCGCGGCGATGCGGCGGATCTCATGGATCTCGTGCGCCACGAGCTCGGCTTCTCCAAGGCGGAGCGCCGCTTTCCGCGCAAGGACACCTGCCTCGCTATCTATTCGCATCGCGTGAATACCCAGGGCGCGCTCGCCGGCACCCTCTCGAGCTCCTT
Source organism: Betaproteobacteria bacterium (assembly GCA_019509895.1). Lineage (GTDB taxonomy): Bacteria > Pseudomonadota > Gammaproteobacteria > Burkholderiales > SG8-39 > SCGC-AG-212-J23. The sequence continues at coordinate 11,763 of JAEKLK010000207.1, forward strand.
CCCCTGGTGCGCCGAATGGGAAGCGGAGCTGACGCGGCTCTACCGCGCCTACCTCGAGCGCAAGCTCGCCAACCAGGCGCTGGACTATGACGATCTGCTCCTTTACTGGCATGCGATGCTCGGCGACGAGCGCCTGGCGCGCGAGATCGGCTCGGGCTTCGACCACCTCCTGGTCGACGAATACCAGGACACCAACAGCGTGCAGGCCGAGATCCTGCGGCGGCTGCGGCCCGACGGGCGCGGGCTCACCGTGGTGGGCGACGATGCGCAGGCGATCTACTCCTTTCGCGCCGCTAGCGTCGAGAACATCCGCGGCTTCGCCGCGATCTACGGCGCCGCCACCGTCACGCTCGCGGAGAACTATCGCTCGACCCAGCCGATCCTCGACGCCGCGAACGCGCTGATCGGCAAGCAGCTGCGCTCTGTGAAGGGCTCGGGCGCGAAGCCGCGCTACGTCACTGTCGCCGACGACGCCGCGCAGGCGAACTACGTCGTGACGCAGGTCCTGCAGCAGCGGGAGACGGGCACGTCGCTCAAGCGCCAGGCCGTGCTTTTCCGCAGCTCGCATCACAGCGACGTGCTGGAGCTCGAGCTCGTCCGCCGCAACATCCCCTACGTGAAGTACGGCGGCCTCAAGTTCCTCGAGGCAGCGCACGTCAAGGATCTGCTCGCGATGCTGCGCTGGGCCGACAACCCAAAGAACCGCATCGCCGCCTTTCGCGCGCTGCAGCTCCTGCCCGGCGTCGGGCCCGCCACCGCCCAGAACGCGTACACCCGGTTCGAGATCGGCGGCTGGAGCTCGCTCGCGAGCGTGGACGCGCCGCTGGCGGAGTTGCTCACCTCGCTCGCGGCACCCGAAGCGCCGTGGGCGGGGCAGCTGCAGCGGGTGCGCGAATGGTACGAGCCGCATCTCGAGCGCATCTACGAGCAGGCGCAGGTGCGCACCGCCGATCTCGTGCAACTCGAACGCATCGCCGCGAGCTTCGCCAGCCGCGAGCGCTTCCTGAGCGAGCTCGCGCTCGATCCGCCCGCGGCGACCGGTGACCTCGCCGGGCCCCCGCAGCTGGACGAGGACTATCTCGTGCTCTCCACCGTGCACTCGGCCAAGGGGCAGGAGTGGGACGCGGTGTACGTGCTCAACGTCAGCGACGGCAGCTTCCCTTCTGAATTTTCCACCGGCAGCGCGGCGCTGATCGAGGAGGAGCGCCGGCTGCTTTACGTCGCCATGACGCGCGCCAAGACCAGCCTGGATCTCATGGCGCCGCTCAAGTACTACGTAACGCAGCAGTCGCGCATGGGTGACCGGCACGTCTACGGCGCGAAAAGTCGCTTCCTGACGAGCGCGGTGATGGCGTGTCTCGAGCCGCGCGCCTGGGACGAAAGACCAGCCGTCGACGTGGCGAGGAAGCTCCGCGCCATGTGGTGAATACAACCAGTGGACGCTGCCCGACAGACGGCTTTTCCGCCGCGATCTATGGCGGGCCACGCTTGTAGTGCATATTGCTCAACGATTGACCGCGACTGGCGCGTATGTGACTGATCCATAAGCGCTGCTGCAGCCGCGTCGCACCGGCCCGACAACAACTACACCGAATCTTCACGCTTCACGTCTGTCCCAATCCTCGCTACAGTTCGTAGCGTTTTCGCGGTCAGAACTATTAGGGAGGACAGGCGATGGGAGGACGGGGGATCTTGCGGGTGCTGCTGCTCGCCAGCGCACTCGTAGCAGGCCTGAGCGCCGTCGCCGCGCAGGCGCAGGAAAGCGCTTACTACGGTCCGCGGCTCATCGAAGAGCGCGTGCGTATCCCGGCGCAGAACGGGAACACGATCGCGGCCACCGTCCTCAGGCCCGAAGCCCAGGGGCCGTTCGGCGCCATCATCCTCAACCACGGCGTATCGGCCTCCGCGCGCGAGAGAGCGCGCGAATCGTCCGATCTCCTGATCAATGCGGCCGCCGTGTTCGCGCGTCGCGGCTATGTGGTGGTGATGCCGCTTCGCCGCGGCTTCGGCGCCACCGGCGGCGACATGGCGGAGGATCCGGGCTCCTGCAGCAATCCGGATTACCGCACCGCTGAATCGAATGCCGCAGATGACGTGATGGCGGCGTACGACTATGCGCGCTCGCTGCCGTACGTCGATGGCAACCGCATGATGCTCGCCGGCCAGTCGGCGGGCGGCATGGTCGCGCTCTACACCGCGGGCATGCGCCAGCCGCAAGGCCTGCAGGCGGTGCTCGCGTTCGCCGCGGGCCGCGGCGGCGATCCGGAGATCAATCCCGGCATTCCCTGCGCCATCGAGCCGGTGGCGCGCATCTTCGACACGGTCGGCAAGCAGATCCGCGTGCCCGTGCTCATGAACTACGCCGAGAACGATCTCTTCTTCAGCCCGAAGATCTCGCGTCAATGGTTCGAGCGGCTGAACGCGAGCTGGTCGGACGCCGAGTACGCGCTGCAGCCCTCCTTCGGCAAGGACGGCCACTATCTTTTCGGCGACACGCTTGGCGTGCGCTACTGGCTGCCAACGGTCGAGACTTTCCTCGCCCGCCATAGCATCACCTTCGCGCGCCTCGACGCGACCGATCCGGAGCGCGCGCCGCTGCTCGCGCTCGAGCGCGTGCCGAACATCAAGAGCGACGCCTGCAAGAGCCTCTACCGCGCCTTCCTCGAGTCGCCCGGCCCGCGCGCCTACGCCGTGAGCGGCGACGGGCGCTGCGGCTTCGCCGGCGGCCTGCAGGACGCGCGCGACGTGGCGGTCAAGCAGTGCAGCAACGTCGCCAAGTCCAACTGCATGCTCTACGCGGTCGACGACGCGGTCATTTGGAAGGACACGATCGCGGGCCAGGGCGGCGCGACGCCGGCGGCGCGCTAACGATGCATTTCTCCATCGTCCACGAGCGTCAGGCCGACGGCCGCTGGGCGGCGCAGGTGCCCGAGCTGCCGCAGGTCGTCGCCTACGGCGCGACCAAGGACGAGGCCACCGAGAAGGCCGAGCTCCTCGCGCTCCTCGCGCTCGCCGAGAAGCGCTTCCGCCACGGGCGCGCCTGATTTCGTACGAAGTACGTAATCTTCCTGTCAGCCTGAAAAAACGAAAACCCCGCTGAGGCGGGGTTTGTTCTTTATACGGGCGCCGGTTCTACGTCCCGCGGCCGTTGCGGCGCGGGCTCCTTCGGCGCTTGCTCATTGGCGCGGCGCTCGCGCTCCTCACGCTCGAGCTCGCGGCGTGCCTCTTCGGCGCGTTGCAGCTGGTACCAGTCATACTCGTAACACATACGCACCTCCTTTCGGTCCGCCCGGCTATCCTACGCCTCGATGGCGGCGATTCCAGTCCCGGCCGACGACAAGGAAAATCCGCTCCGCGAAGACCGCCGCCTGCTCGGGCGCCTGCTCGGCGAGGTGATCCGCAGCCAGGCGGGCGAGGATGCGCTCACTCGCATCGAGCGCATCCGCCAGGCCGCGGTCGCTTTCCGGCGCGAGAACGCGAGCGAAGCCGAGCTCGAGCGGCTGCTGAACGCGCTCGACCTCGACCAGACGATGGACGTGGTACGCGCCTTCAGCTTCTTCTCGCACCTGCTCAACATCGCCGAGGACGAGCAGCAGCATCGCCGCCGCCGCGTGCACGCCGAGGCCGGCTCGCCGCGACGCCCGGGCAGCCTGTCGCACGCGCTCGACGAGGTGCGCCACGTCGGCTTCGAGGCGCTGATGCAGTGGTTCGCGCGCGCGCAGGTGGCGCCCGTGCTGACGGCGCATCCGACCGAGGTGCAGCGCCAGAGCATCCTCGATACCGAGCGCGAGATCGCGCGCCTCATCGGCCAGCCGCAATCGGCGGAGCGCGACGAGGCGATCCACGCCGAAGTGCTGCGCCTGTGGCTTACCTCGATGCTGCGCTTTGCCAAGCTGCAGGCGCCGGACGAGGTGACGAACGGCATCAACTACTTCCGCCTCACCTTCCTCGCCGAGCTGCCGCGCCTGTATGCCGAGTTCGAGCACGCGCTGAAGGAGCGCTTCTCGCTCACCGAGCTGCCCTGCCTGCCACCCTTCCTCACCGTCGGTAGCTGGATCGGCGGCGACCGCGACGGCAACCCGAACGTCGATGCGACGGTGCTGCGCACGGCGCAGACGCTGCATGCGCGCCTCGTCTTCCCCCATTACCTCGAGGAGGTCAATCTGCTCGGCCGCGAGCTCGGGCTCTCGTCGCGCCTGACGCCCGTCCCGGGCGTGGTGCAGGCGCTCGCCGAGCGCTCGGGCGACGGTTCGCCGCACCGGCAGGACGAGCCCTATCGCCGTGCACTGACCGGCCTCTATGCGCGCCTCGCGGCAACGATGGAGCTGCTGGCCGAGCAGCGCGCGAGCCCGGCGCCGGTCGGCAAAGGCGCGCCGTATGCGAGCGCGGACGAATTTGCCGCCGAGCTCGAGCTGATCGCCGGCGCGCTCAAGTCGCACGGCGCCGGATTGCTCGCCGCCGGTCGGCTGCGCGCGCTCCAGCGCAAGGTCGCACTCTTCGGCTTCCACCTCGCGCCGCTCGACCTGCGCCAGAGCTCGGACGTGCACGAGGCAACGCTCGCCGAGCTGCTGGCGCGCGCCGGCATCGCGGACTACAGCGCGCGCGATGAGCCGGCGCGCGTGGCGCTGCTCGCCAAGGAGCTCGCAAGTCCGCGGCTGCTGCGCTCGCCCTATGTCGAGTATTCAGCGCTCGTGCAGAAGGAGCTGGCGGTGCTCGACGCTGCCGCCGAAGGCCGACGGCGCTACGGTGCGCGCGCGGTGCCGCGCTACGTCATTTCCCATTGCGACTCGGTCTCCGACCTTCTGGAAGTCGGCGTCCTGCTGCGCGAAGCGGGGATGCTGAGGCCGCAACAGGCGGCGCCGCTCGAGCTCGACATCGTGCCGCTCTACGAGTCGATCGCCGACCTCGAGAACTGCGGCCGGATCATGAGCGCGGCGCTCGAGCTGCCGGTGTATCGGCGCTGGGTCGAAGGACGCGGCCGCGAGCAGGAAGTGATGCTCGGCTATTCGGACAGCAACAAGGACGGCGGCTTCCTCACCTCGGGGTGGGAGCTCTACAAGGCCGAGATCGGCCTCGTAGAGCTGTTCCAGCGGCACGGCGTCCGCCTGCGGCTGTTCCACGGTCGGGGAGGCTCGGTCGGGCGGGGCGGAGGCCCTAGCTTCGA
>JAEKLK010000256.1 GCA_019509895.1 Betaproteobacteria bacterium
CAGACGATTCTCAGCGGCGCCGGATCGTCCGGCTGCGCGTCGATCGCTTCGCCCGTCACTGACAACTGCTCGCGGTCGAGGACATCGACGCTCCAGCGCTCGCCCGGCGGCGTAAAGGCGAGACCTACGGACGCTTCCGCCAGTCCGTACACGGGCGACATGACGTTCTTGCCGAAGCCGTACTTGCCGAAGCGCTCCTCGAACGCCGACATGGTCTCGGGGCTCACCGGCTCCGCGCCGTTGAAGGCGAAGCGCCAAGACGATAGATCGAGCCCTTCGAGCTCCGCATCGGGAATGCGGCGCAGGCAGAGCTCGTAGGCGAAGTTCGGCCCGCCCGAGATCGTGCCGCGATGGCGATGGATCGCGCGCAGCCACTGGCTCGGGCGCGCGAGAAAGGCAAGCGGCGACATGAGGACCACCGGGAAGCCGAGATACATGGTGGCGAAGCAGCCGCCGATCAGTCCCATGTCGTGATAGAGCGGCAGCCAGCTCACGAATACGTCGGCGCTCGTGGCGCGCGCGCCTTTGCCCATGGCCCGCACGTTGGCGAGCAGGTTGGCGTGCGTCAGCACCACGCCCTTGGGCTGGCCGGTGCTGCCCGAGGTGTACTGCAGGAAACCGATCTGCCCCGGCGCGCTGCGCACCGGCTTGAAACCCTTGCCGTCCCCCGTGACATCGCCGGGCACCAGCACGGCGCGCAGCGATTCCACCTGCGCGCGCAGGAGCCACGCGATCGGCTTCGCCTCCGGGATCGTCACCATGATGGCGGCGTTCGCGCTCTTCAGGATGCCAACGTGCCGCGTCAGGTGGTCCTCGATGGTCGTGAGCCGCGCCGGCGGGTAGAGCGGCACCGGAATGCCGCCCGCGAGCAGCGTGCCGTAGAAGCAGTAGAGGTACTCCTTCGACGTGGGCAGCATGATCGCCACCGTAGCGCCGGGCAGCAGTCCCGCTTCGATCAGCCGCGCGGCATAGGCGGTGGCCCCGTCCCATAGCGCGCGGTACGTGAGCGGGTATTCGCCGCCTTCGTCGTAGAGGTGCACGCTGAGCCGCTCGGGCTGCCGCTCGACGTGGTACTCGAGCGCCTCGATCAGCGTCTTCGCCTGATCCGGTGCGCGGATGCCCTCGCTCTGCAGGCTTGCCACGCTCCGGTCGGCGCTCGAGGGCGCCTGTCCGGCGCTTGCCAGCAGGAAGCGCAGCAGATCGCGCGGCGTCTCGCTAGAGGCGAGCGCCTGCTCCGGCAGGCTGGCGCCGAATTCCCGTTCCACGCGCAGCACCAGCTCGACACGCGCCAAGCTGTCGAGCCCCAGCTCTCGCTCGAGCGAGCTGTCGAGCGTGACATGGGCGTCGACATGCGGCCGCGCCTCGCGCGCCACCTGCGCGACCACGGCGAGCAGCCGATTCGGATCGACGCTCGTCGGCGAGGCCGCCGCAGCGGCCGGGTCGCGCGCGCTATCCATGGGGCAGGGCCCGTTGCGGCATGTCGTGCTGGGCGTCGCCATGCGCATGCACCGCCTGGCGGAGAGCGGCCATCATTTCGGGCAGGCGATGCCGCGCATAGTCACCCATTAGGGCCACCTGTATCCAGTTTCGTTCCGCCAGGTAGGCGCTGGCATAGGCGATCGCGTATCCCGACGCCGCAAGCTGCTCCGCCACCTGGGCGCCCCGGGTGGCGCTCGGCAAGGCGAAGGTGAGCACGCACGGCGCTGCGTGGCCAGCCGGCACGGCGATCCGCTGAGGGTCGCATACCGCGAAGCGAGGCCGTCGAGCGCGCGCGACAGTGCGGCCAGGAGATTGGACGAGTGCGTGAAAGGACAGCCGCCCTCGCGCGCGTAAAGCGCGAGATCGAGGTATCGCGGCAGTCGGTTCCCGCGAGCACTCGGCGGCTCGCGATGAAACACCATCGCAATGCCGGGATACGCGCCCAGGCCTTTGCCGCTCACCCCGGTAGCGAACGCGATGTCGCGGAGATCGCAGGTAACGGTGCCCAAGCTACTGATGGCGTCGACGCAGACGTCCACCCCGAGCGGCGCGCAAAGACGGCGCAGGCTTTGAAGATCGTTGAGCATGCCGGTCGACGTTTCGCAGTGTACGAACCACAGCCACGCTTTGCCTTCCAGTTCTCGCTCGATGGCCGCGGGCTCGAACGGCTGTCCCCAGGGGCGCTGGTGGACATCGAAGTCCAGGCGCCAGCGCCGGGCGTGGTCGATCAAGCGCTCGCCGAATTCGCCGTTGGCGAGAATCAGCCCTTTTCCCGGCTGAAGGGAAAGCTGGCCGGCGACCACGTCGTTGGCGAGCGTGCCCGATCCGAGCAGCAGCGACACGTGGCGCGCCCCGGTAAGCGCCGCGAGCTGGCGCCGCACCTCGCCCATCAGTCGGCGAAACGGCTCGCCGCGATGCGAGATCGGCGCTTCACGCAAGGTGTCCTGTATCTCGGGCGCAATGCTTACCGGGCCGGGAAGAAACGAGAACACAGGCGAGCCGCTCTCCTGCGCCGACAGCAGCGGCCGGACGCATTCCTCGAATCGCTCGAGCGTCAGCATCATCGGCTGGTACTCGGCACCCGGCGTGCCCACGCGCGGGCCGAACGGCTCGAAGCCGAGGTGCCGATAGAGCTTGAGCTGGCGTACCGTCCCGGAAATGAGCGCCAGGTCGAAGCCACGCGCGCGCGCCAGCTGCACGAGCCGAAGCACGAGGCCCGCGAAGACGCTCGTCTTGCGGTATCTCGGTTCAACGGCGAGCAAGCGGATCTCACACGCGCGGCGGCCGCGCGGCAGGTAGCCGTCGAGCTCCGCGAGCTTGTGATCGAGCGAGAACGGCCGCTGGCCACGTACCGCCACCATGCCGACGAGCTCGCTTGCGGCCATGCAGACGACGTAGGTGTTCTCGGCATGGAAACGATCAACGAGGCGTCGGCCGGTATTGCCCCGATGCTGGGGAATCTCTTCGACGAAGGTGCGATGGTTGAGCTCGTGAATCAGCTCGAACTCGTGCGGCTCGGTCGCCACCTTGTAAACCAGCGGCTGGAATAGCGACATCGGTCTCCCTCCTCAGGGTGCCATGGCGCGCAAAGATCCGAGTTTTCGGCCGGCGGAGCAACCAAGGTCCCGTCGGTATCACCCGCTGCACCCGGACGGTATCAGGGCCTGCCGAGCTTGCCCATACCGAAACCGCAGGATGCGTGGCGACGATTGTTGCGCTGCCGCGTGTACACTCGCGCCGATGCTGCTCGCCTGGTTCGATACCGCGGAAGTCGACCGCTTCGCCGCATCGCTCGTGCGGGAAGTGACGCGCCGGCTGCCGCCGTCCCAGGTGGACTCGAGCAGCAAGAAGGCGGTGGAGCGCCTCTCGCGCATGACCGACGTGCTTTCCGACCAGCTGCGCGCCTTCGCGCAGTCGCAACGGCTCAATGTCTACAAGCGCGCGCGCCTCGGCAATCGCGTGAAATGGCAGCTGAAGGACGCCGGCTATCCCGAGCCGTTTGTCGATGCCTTCACAACCGAGGTCGTGACGCTGCTCGCGGTGACGCGCCGCGCGAGGGGCTAGGCCGGCGGGACGTCGAAGCCGCGCGGTGGCTCGCCGCGCTGATGCAAGTCCCACATGCGCAGGTACGCCTCCTCGATGTGCCGGCGGAAGCGCTCGGTGTCGAAAAGCGCATGCGTGAGCCGGTTGCGCGCCAGGCGCTCGCGGTAACCCGCGAGGAGCTTCGGGTCGCGAGCGAGCTCAAGTGCCAGCCGCTCGTATTGCCCGAGATCGTGGGCGATGAGCTCCGGCAGTCCGACGGCCTGTAGCAGGCTCGCCGCCACGCGACCGGCGAAGGTCGTGCCGCGACAGGTGAGGAGCGGCAGCCCGGCCCATAGCGCATCGCTCGCGGTCGTATGCGCGTTGCATGGCAGGTTGTCGAGAAAGAGATCAGCGAGCCGGTGCCGCCCCAGATGCAGGGCGTGGTCCACGCGCGGAGCGAATACCAGCCGCGCTGGCTCGACGCGATGAGCGCGCGCGCTTTGCTGCAGGTTGCTCCGGGCGCTCGGATTGTCGTCGAGCAGCCATAGCACGCTGCCCGGCACTTGCTCGAGCAGGCGCATCCACAGCTCGAAGAACGCCGGCGTGATCTTGTAGCTGTTGTTGAATGAACAGAACACGAATGCCCCGTCGGGCAACCCGGCTTCGCGGCGAGCGGGCACGCGCTCCGCGATGGCTCGCGTGGCGTCGTTCACTTGGTAGCTGTATGGCAGCCGCACGACCTGCTCGCTGAAGAAGCGCTCTTCCCCGACGGGGATCACCGCGGCATCGGCGATGAGATAGTCGATGAAGGGCGCGCCGGTCGTCCCCGGGTAGCCGAGGTAGTTGACCTGGAGGGGCGCCGGGCGGTGCGCGAGGATGCCCGGTCGCGCATCCGGCGTGTGGCCCTTCAGATCGATGGCGATGTCCACCTGTACCTGCAGCATCTGGCGCGCCGCGGCGGCATCGTCGAGCGCGCGCACGTCGACGAAGCGATCGAAAGCCTGCTGCAACCGCCGTCGTGCCGGGCTGCCGTCGTCCTCGCCATACGAGACCGCGAGGACTTCGAAGCGCGCGCGGTCATGCAGCTCGAAGAGGCGCGCAGCCAGCTTGCTGGTGGCGTGCTCGTGGAAGTCGCCCGACAGGTACGCGAGCGTGATGCGGTCACGGCGCCGCGCCGGACCGCGCCAGAGCGACGCCGGCTTGCTTGTTAGCAGCTCGCTTACGTGGCGCTCGGCGGCGGCGAGCTGCTCCGCCGCCGAGTCTGAGCCCGCGACGAGCGTGAAAGGTGCACAGGCAACGCTGCCTTCGCGCACTTGCTTGCGAAGCGCCTCGATGTCGACGGCGGCCTGCGGCCATCGATAAGTGAGCAGCTCACACCACACCAGCGAGCCGAG
>JAEKLK010000257.1 GCA_019509895.1 Betaproteobacteria bacterium
GAGATCGGCGACGGCGAAGAGCGGCAGCGCGAAGGCAAGCGGTACGAGATGGGTCGCGAGCGGAATCGTCACCAGCGCCGCGCCGAAACCGGTGATGCCGAAGATCAGCGCGCCGAAAAACGCGATCGCCGCCAGCAGCGGCGCCTCAATCCCCATGGACGAGCAGCGCTCCGGCGCGTGAGCGGTTCATGCCGCGCAGCTTCGACACATAGCGCGTGAACGGCAAGCCGTAGCGCGCCTCGAGCTTCTCCGCACGGTCGCGCAGCGTGCGCCAGTCGATCGCGGCCGGCGCGCCACGGAAAGCAAAGGCGATGACGTTCGGGTCGTAGAGCGCCGGCATGGCGATCACCGCGCCGCCGAAGGCGCGCTCGAGTCGCTGCAGGTACTGGTCGAACTTCGGGTCGTCATCCATGAAGTTCACTACCATGGCGCCCGGTTCCGTCACGGCGAGGAAGGCGGCGTCGTAGAACTCGGCAGTGGCGAGCTCCGGCACGTGGAGCTCGTCGTGATACGCGTCGACGACGAGGAGATCGCAGCATTCCGGCGCGAGCGCCTCCCTACCGTCGCCGATCTCGACCACCAGGCGCTCGTCGTCCGGCGGCAGCGCGAAGTGCGTGCGTGCGGCCGCGATTACCCGCGGATCCAGCTCGACGACGCGCACCTGCGTGCGCTTGAGATTGCGGTGGAAGAACTTCGGCAGCGACGCGCCGCCCAGGCCGATCATCAGCGCCTTCCGGGGCTCGGGATGAAGCAGCAGGAAGGCCATCATGCAGCGGGTGTAGTCGAGCGCGAGCGCGTGCGGATCGTCGATCCGCATCGCGCTCTGGATTGCCTCGCCACCGACGTGCAGCGTGCGCACGCCGCGCGAGTCGCTTACCGCGATCGTCGGCTTCCTCTTGCCGCGGCTCAACGCCGGCGCTTCTTCGCCTTCGCCTTCGCGCTCGGCTTCGCCGCGCGCGCGGTGGCGCGGCCGACCGCGGCGGTCACCTCGACCTCCAGCAGCAGCCCGGGCTGCACCAGGCTCGTCACGCCGACAAGCGTGCTCGCCGGCGGCTGGCCGGCCTTCAGGTAACCGGCGCGCATCTCGCGAAACGCAGCGACGTTCTCGGCGTTGAGGTTCACCATGTAGGTGTGTTCACATACTGCTTGTTCATCTCCCCTTCTCCTCAGGTTGCTGCTGGTCATGAAAGGTATGCCGCTTGCTCAACATCAGGCAAATGAACCAAGAAAAGCCATCGACGACGGGCCCGCGTTCCCCGTACGAGATTGTCGAACGGGCGGAAAAGTTGCTTGGAAGCAAGCAGATCGCGGAGCGCCTGCGAGTCAGCGAAGAAGTGGTCAAGGGCTGGTGCAAGGGCAGCGGCAATCTGTCGGACACGCATCTTCTACGATTGGCAGATCTGCTCGCCAGGTACGCGGACGCAAACAAGTAGCGTTCTTGCAGGCGACGCGGCTCGTTCTTACAGCAGAGCGCCTCTGGCCGTGATCGGCCAGACGTGCTCGACGACACCGTCGCGGACGCAGACGTACCAGTCGTAGAGGTTGACCGTCGGGTCGCAATGTCCCGGCACCAGCAGCAGTTTTTCGCCGAGCCGCGGCGCTTTGGCGCTCGCCCCTATTTCGACCAGGCCGTGCTCGTCCGACGCTTTGGCATAGTTATAGCCGTCGCGCTGCCATACGGTGGGCATACCGGAATCGATGCTCGATGCCTTGAGGCCCGCGTCGACGATCGCGCGGCTCGGCGCCGGCGTGCTCATCACCGTGGTGAGGACGAAGAGCGACTGCTCGAAGCGCGGCAGCGGCGCCGCCCATTCGTTGCGGCCATAGTCGACGTCCATGAAGATGTAGGAGCCCGGCTGGATCTCGTTCCACGCGCCGTTCTCGACCTCGAGCATGTACGTGCCGCTGCCCGCGCCGGTGACTATCGGGCACTCGATGCCATGCTTGTTCAGGAGCTCCTCGGTCACGCGCACCGCCCTGGCCGCGCCCTCGATGGCGGCGCGGCGGTCCGCCGTCGAGCGGATGTGCTGCGCGCGGCCGTGATAGGCCTGCAGGCCGGCAAAGCGCAGGTTGCGGTGGCTCGCGATGCCGCGCGCGAGCGCGAGGACTGGCTCGCCGGATGGCACGCCGCAGCGGCCCATGCCGACTTCCAGCTCGATATAGACATCCAGAGTGGCGCCGCTCGCGGCCAGCGCCGCGACGTTGTCCGGATGGTCGACGCATACGCCCACGCGGGCGCGGCGCGCGAGTGCCGCGAGGCGCTCGATCTTCGGCGCGCCGACCACCTCGTTGCTGACCAGCACATCGCCGATGCCGCCCTCGACCATCGCCTCGGCCTCGCTCACCTTCTGGCAGCAGACGCCGACCGCGCCCATGACCACCTGGCGCTTGCCGATCTCCGGGCATTTGTGGGTCTTGGCATGTGCGCGCACGCGTACAGGCCGGCCCTTCACCGAATCGGCGAGCGTGCGCAGATTGCGCTCGAAGGCATCGAGCTCGATCACGAGCGCCGGCGTATCGACCGCGTCGAGCGGCTGACCCACCGCGGCGGCCGCGGGCCTCATGCGGCGGCCGGCCGGGTGCGCCGGTGGATCGCGAACCATGTCAGGGCGACGGCGATGATGGCGATCAGCGGCAAAGCGAGCAGGTTGACGCGCCCCCAGCCGACGCTGGTCACGGTCATGCCCGAGCTGAAGGACGAGATCGCCATCACGATGAAGATGCACTGGTCCATCGCGCCTTGGGCCTTGGCGCGCTCTTCCGGACGGTACGTCTCGGTGAGCAGCGCCGTGCCGCCGATGTAGAGGAAGTTCCAGCCGATACCGAGCACCACGAGCGCCCACCAGAAATGCGTCACCGTGATGCCTGCCAGCGCAATGGCGACCGTGCCGAAATTGAGCAGCACGCCCACCATCATCACCTTCAGGACGCCGAAGCGCCGCATGAGATGCCCGGTGAAGAACGACGGCGCGAACATGCCGACGATGTGCGACGAGATGACGAACGCAGCATCGCCATACGGCAGCCCGCACACATGCATCGCGATCGGGGTCGAGGTCATGAGGAAGTTCATGACGCCATAGCCGAGCGCGGCGCAGAGCACCGCCACGATGAACTTCGGCTGCGCCGCGATCTCGAGCAGCGGCCGGCCGCTCGCCTGGCGCTCCGCGGCGGTCGGATTCGGGACGCGGATGAACTGCAGGAGCACCGTCGCCGCCAGCACGAAGACGAGGAGCCCGATGTACGCGGCGAGGAACCTGGGCTGCAGCAGCTCGATCGTCAGCCGGCTCGACGCCGGCCCGATGATGCCGCCGACCAGGCCGCCCGCGAGGACGAGCGAGATGGCCGTCGGGCGATAGTCCGGCGTCGCCGTATCCGCCGCGGCGAAGCGGTAGTACTGGCCGTAGGCATTGAAAACGCCGAACACCAGCGTCGCGAGGCAAAGGAGCCAGAAGCTCTGCAGCCAGACCGCGATCGAGCAGCCGATGGCACCGATCACGCCCCACAGCGTGCCGAGTGTGAGCCCGCGCTGGCGGCCGACGCGCTTCATGTGGAACGACGCCGGCATGGTCGAGAGCGCCCCGCCGATCACCCAGCAGGTCATGGGCAGCGTGGCGAGCGCCGGAAACGGCGCGAGCGCGAACCCGGTCAGGCCGTTGATCGCGAACAGCGTCGAGTTGTTCGCGAAGAGCAACGCCTGGCAGGCGGCGAGCAGCGCGACATTGCGCCTAGTACTGTTCATTTATACAGTATTGGGCCTAGAATTGTCACCGACCGATTGTAGGAGGCGCAGCCGGTGTCGAAGGACGGCAAAAGCGAAATCACCTTCATGCGCGGGGCGCGCTCGTTCATCCAGGGCCGCTTCGAGACGGTGGCGCGCGAGGCGTTCGACGACGGCTGGACGCCGGAGGAGAAGGACGAGCGGCCGCTCGAGACCCAGGTCACCATCGAGCGCTCCCGCTCGATCCTCTCGCACAACGACTCGCCCGACGTCGGTTTCGACACGTCGATCAACCCCTATCGCGGCTGCGAGCATGGTTGCATTTATTGTTACGCCCGCCCGAGCCACGCCTATCTCGAGCTCTCACCCGGCCTGGACTTCGAGACCAAGCTCTTCGCCAAGACCAACGCCGCCGAGCTCCTGCGCGCCGAGCTGGCGAGGCCCGGCTACCGGCCAAGCCCGATCGCGCTCGGCGCCAACACCGATTGCTACCAGCCGATCGAACGCAAGTACAAGATCACCCGCCAGATCCTGGAAGTGCTGGCCGAATGCAACCATCCGGTGACGATGGTGACCAAGTCGGCGCTGGTCGAGCGCGACCTCGACGTCCTGGGCCCGATGGCGCAAAAGAACCTGGTGCGCGTCTTCGTCTCCATCGGCAC
>JAEKLK010000258.1 GCA_019509895.1 Betaproteobacteria bacterium
AGATGGGGCGCGAGCTATACGACCTCTGGACCCGCCTGACGGCAGAGCCAGGCGATACGCGCTGCGTCATCCTGACCGGTGCGGGCGAGCGTGCTTTCTGCGCCGGCGCCGACCTGAAAGAGCGCGACGGCATGCCGCAGGCGCAGTGGCAGGTGCAGCACGAGCTTTTCGAGCGCGGCTTCATGGCGCTCATGGAGCTGCCGCTGCCGGTGATCGCGGCGGTGAATGGCCATGCGTACGGTGGCGGCCTGGAGTTCGCGCTCGCGTGCGATTTCATCTACGCCGCGCGCACGGCGCGCATGGCGCTCTCCGAAGTGCGCCTCGGCATCATGCCGGGCGGCGGCGGCACGCAGAATCTGCCGCGTGCGGTGGGCGAACGCCGGGCGAAGGAGCTGATCCTCACCGGCAAGGCGATCAGCGCCGAAGAGGCTGCTCAATGGGGGCTCGTGAACCGCGTGTGCGAGCCTGGCGCCCTGCTTTCTGACGCGCTCGAGGCGGCGCGGGCCATCGCCGACAACGCGCCGCTTTCCGTACGGCAGGCGAAGAAATCGATCCACTACGGACTGCAGACCGATCTCCTGACCGGCTATCGCTTCGAGATCGAAGCCTACAACCGCCTGGTCGACACCGACGACCGGCGCGAAGGCATTCGCGCCTTCAACGAGAAGCGAAAGCCCGACTTCAAGGGCCGCTGAACGGCGTAGACTGCGGCCACGTTTCCCTGAGGAGGAAGTGGCCATGCGGTTCGTTTCCATCTTTGCAGCCGTTGCGCTTGCGGCCGCCGGCGTGGCCGGTGCGCAACAGCCGCAGCACGCGACGTCGGTCAAGATCGGCGAGAAGGACATCGGCGGCGTGGTGAGCGGCGCGAAAGGCGCCGAGGCGGGCGTCTGGGTAATCGCCGAGACGACCGACCTGCCGACCAAGTTCGCGCGCATCGTCGTCACTGATGAGCAGGGGCGCTATCTCATTCCGGACTTGCCGAGCGCGAACTACAGCGTATGGGTGCGCGGTTACGGATTGGTGGACTCGCCCAAGCTTCGCGCGAAGCCCGGCCAGGCGCTGAATCACCGCGCCGTGACGGCGCCGGATGCAGCGGCCGCGGCGCATTACTACCCGGCGATCTACTGGTACTCGCTCCTCAAGATTCCGCCGGCCAAGGACTTCGGAGGCTCGACCGCGATTCCGAAAAACGTTACGCGTGAGAACTGGCTGCGGCAGATGAACAACACCGACTGCATCGGCTGCCACCAGCTCGGTAACGAGGGCACGCGCACGATCCCGGCGCAATTCGGCAACGTGCACGGCAAGGACGCGTGGGTGCGCCGGCTGCAATCGGGCCAGTCCGGCGAGCAGATGACCAACCGCATCGCCGGCCAATTCGGCGGCGTGCCCTACCAGTACTTTGGCGACTGGACCGACCGCATCGCCAAGGGCGAGCTGCCGAAGGCGAAGCCGCCGCGGCCGCAGGGCGTTGAGCGCAACATCGTCATCACCTCATGGGAATGGTCGACGCCGGACAAGTACCTGCACGACCTGATCGCCTCCGATCGGCGCAATCCCACGGTCAATGCCTACGGGCCGCTCTACGGCTCGCCCGAGTATGCGACCGACCAGATGCCGATCCTCGATCCGAAGACCAACCAGGTGACGTTCTTCAAGATGCCGGTCGCCGATCCGGAGATGCCGGAGTCGCTCGGGCCCGGCCACGCGGCGACGGTGCAGCCGCTGCAGCCCTCGGCCTACTGGGGCGAGCAGAAGATGTGGGATACGCGCGCCAACAATCACAACTCGATGTTCGACAAGCAGGGCCGCGTGTGGCTCGCGGCGAGCGTGCGCGGCCGCGACAATCCGGCGTTCTGCCGCAAGGGCTCCGAGCATCCCTCGGCGAAGACGTTCCCGATCGAGCAGTCGAGCCGCCAGGCGGCGGTGCTCGATCCGAAGACGATGAAGTACACGACGCTCGACACGTGCTTCGGCACGCACCATCCGCAGTTCGGCTACGACGCGAACGAGACGCTGTGGTTCAGCGGCACGGGGCCGGTGGCGGGGTGGGTGAACACGAAGATGTTCGACGAGACCGGCGACGCGGTGCGCTCGCAGGGCTGGTCGCCGTTCGTGCTCGACACCAACGGCAATGGCCGGCGCGACGAGTACACGGAGCCGAACCAGCCGATGGATGCATCGAAGGACATGCGCATCACCGGCGGCTCGGGACCGTACGCGGTCATGCCGCATCCGAGCGACGGCTCCGTCTGGTACACCGTCGGCGTATTTGGCGGCAGTCCCGGGTTCCTGCGCTTCGATCCTAAGACCAGCCTCTCGGAGTTCTACGCGCTGCCGAAAGAGGGCTACGGCATCCGCGGCGGCGACATCGACAAGAACGGCGTGGCGTGGGGCTCGGCCTCGAACGGCAGCCTCGTGTCCTTCGATCGGCGTAAATGCAAGGCGCCGCTCAACGGACCGAAGGCGACCGGCGAGCATTGCCCCGAAGGGTGGGCGTTCTATCGCTATCCCGGACCGGGCTTCGAAGGTGAGAAGACGAGCGCCGAGGCGAGCTACTACACCTGGGTCGACCAGCACAACACGCTGGGGCTGGGCGACGACGTGCCGATGTCGACGGCCAACCTGAACGACGGCTTCGTCGCCCTAAAGGACGGGAAGATGGTGATGATCCGCATCCCGTACCCGATGGGCTACTACGCCAAGGGTTTCGACGGCCGCATCGACGATCCGAACGCCGGCTGGAAGGGTCGCGGACTGTGGAGCACGAGCGGCGATCGCACGCCGTGGCTCATGGAAGGCGGCAAAGGCGCGAAGCCGCGCGCCGTGCACATCCAGCTGCGCTCCAATCCGCTCGAGCCTTAATGAGCTCTAGGCCGCGCGCAGCGCGGCCATTAGCTCGCGCGTGTCGCGCAGATTGTCGAGGTCGCTGACGAGCGCGACGATGCGCTTGACGCCGTCCGGGGACATGAAGCCGGCGGCCGCGGTGCGCAGCTTTTCCTCGATTTCGGCGCGCGAGAGCGGATCGGACGGATCCCCCTTGGGCGCCGAACGCCGATCGGCGTGCACGGCGCCGTCGGCCGTGCGGATCTCGACCGCCGCGCCGGTGCCCTCGACGCGCGGATCGATCTCCACCTTGACGCGCTCGCGCGCAAAGGCGCCCACCGCCGCATCCTGATAGCGCCGGGGCTCGAACTGCTCGAGCCAACAGCGCCGGTCATGCAGCACAACCGAAGTGACGTACGGCGTCGAAAGCAGCGCCTTGAACTTGTCGTTCCAAGGCAGCGTGCCGTGCATGTCGTACACCGTCTTCGATAGTCCTACGCGCACGGCGGTGATCCTGGCGGGCGTCAGATCGTGCGACTGCGCGAGCGCGAGCAGGCTGGTGATCACCGGAGGCGGTAAAGCCCTCGTTGGCGAGGAGCCCGGCGAGGAGGCCGGAGAGCGCGCCGCGCGCCTGGTGGAACTTGATGGTCGGCGTACCCCACTGGGCGAATGTGCCGGCCGACTGGCTGCCGGCAAGCCCGAACGCATGGCGCTGGCGCTCGGCGTCGAAGCGAAGCAGCTTGCCGACCGCGGCCGCGCCGCCGAACGGGCCGATCACGCCGGGGGAGTGCCAGCCGCGCGCGCGGAACGCCGGGTACTTGGTGCCCAGTCCGACGCGCACGGTGCTCTCGAGTCCGGCCGCGATGGCGGTGAGGAACGCGCGTCCGCTCGTGCCTTCACGCTCGGCGATGGCGAGCGCGGGCGCTACCACCACCGGCGTCGTGTGGCAGAGCGTCGGGCGATGCACGTCGCATACCGTGACGGCGGTGATGAGATAGCCGTTCAGGAGCGTCGCGCCCGCGAGCGACAGCGGCTCCTCACCGATCACCGTGGCTTCGCGCGAGGAGCCAAGGCTGGCGGCGAGCGCGCGAATCTGCTTCGTCTCCTCGCCGTGGCGTCCGGCGATGGCGCTCGCAAGCGTGTCGAGCAGGATGTCCTTCACCCGTTCGCGGATGCCCGGGGGCAGGTCCTCGTACTTGAGCTCGGCGACGAAGCGCGCGAGCTCCGCCGTGGGCGTCGTGGTCATTCGAGCTTCGCTCCGGAATCCTTCACCGCCTTGGCCCATTTCACGAGCTCTCCCTTGATGAGCGCCGTGAATTCCTCCGGCGTGCAGATCGCCGGCTCGGCCGCGAGGTTTACCAGGCGCTCGCGCATGTCGGGCAGCGCGTAGATCTTCGCCACGGCGTCGTGGATCTTCTGTACGACCGCCGGGGAAAGGCCGGCGGGCGCGACGAGACCGTTCCAGCCGACGGCGACATAGCCGGGAAGCGCCGCCTCGTTGAGCGTCGGCACATCCGGTAGGGCACTGACGCGCTCGGCACTGGTGACCGCGATTGCGCGTGCCTGCTTGCCCTTGACGAGCGGCACCGCAGCCGGCGCGGTCGCGAAGGTCAGCGCGACTTCGCCGCTGACGAGCGCGAGAAGCTGCGGACCGGCCCCCTTGTAAGGCACGTGGAGGAGATCGACGCCGGCCATCGCTTGAAGATCTCGGCGGTGAGGTGCGGCTGCGAGCCGCTGCCCGCGGAGCTGTATTGCAGCGCGCCGGGCTTCGACCTCGCCAGCGCGATCAGCTCCTGCGCATTCATCGCCGGCACCGAGGGATGGACGATGAGCAGGCTCGGCAGGTTCACCAGGTTGGTGATGAGGCTGAAG
>JAEKLK010000365.1 GCA_019509895.1 Betaproteobacteria bacterium
CCGGATCAGCAGCCGCAGCTTGTCGATCTCCGCCCGTGCCGCCTCGTGCTCAGACCTGACAGTATCACGCTCAATCTGCAGCGCCGCGATCATCACGTTCTGCTGGGCGACGACATCGGTCAGCTCCCGCAGTCGCGACAGGAGCGGATCAGAACCTCGCCGAGCATCATCCAGCGCCAGCGACATGCTGCGATTTTACTGGCGGTACGAGCAGGACGCCAGCACTTCCGTTCAGCATGCCGCGCTCGGCCGCCGCACCGGGCGGGGCCGCAACACGTTCCACGCCAACCCCTCGAGCAGGGTCGCGAGCTGCGCGCTCGTCAGCCGCACCGTGCCTTCCGCCGGCGACGGCCAGCAGAACCGACCGGCCTCCAGCCTCTTCGCGTACAGGACCAGGCCGGTCCCGTCGAAGACGAGAATCTTCACCCGGTCGCCGCGTCTGGGGCGGAAGATGAACACGTCGCCCGCGAACGGGTCGGCCCGCAGCGCCTGCTGGACCAGGGCCGCCAGCCCGTCCATGCCCTTGCGGAAGTCGACCGGCCGCGCCGCCAAGAGGATGCGTACGCCGGGCGGGACCGCGATCACGTCAGGTCTCGCACCACGTCGAGCACCCGCCGCAGCGCCGCGGCATCCACATCGCTCCCGACCCGCACCACCGCCGGGCCGAGCGCGATCTCCATCCGGCCCGCGGCCTCGGCGGGAGGAGCGCCGCCCTCCGCCATCAGCACCGGCACGAACCCCGGCCCGGCGATCGTCCCGGCCGCCGAGGACGTGCCCCGGTGCAGCTGCTGCCGCCAGACGAAGAGCTGGCTGGCGTGCAGCCCGTAGCGCCGGGCCACCGCCGAGGCGGTCGTCGCCGGATCGAGGCTCTCGGCCACGATCCGTGCCTTCTCCTCGTCCGTCCAGCGACGTCGCCGGCCGACGCCGGTGATGACCTCGATCCGGCGGAAGCTGTCGTGGTTCGCACCAGTCGTAGTACCATGAGTACGCATAAGAGCAGGGCCCGCTCTGGTCGTCCCGGGCCCTTCATCCTCGCCTTCGTCAGCTGGATCGCAAGGTGACGCTCAGACACTTGCAATTACCCACATCTTCGACCGGCCGCAGGGGCGGCTATAGTTATGGCTTCGATCTACGTTTGGACCCGATAAGATT
>JAEKLK010000208.1 GCA_019509895.1 Betaproteobacteria bacterium
CGAAGCGCAGGTCGCCGAGTGCGCGCACGTGGGCGAGCTGGTGGAGTTTCTCGACCGCTCCAAGCGCGGCATCATCCGCTAAAGCGCATGCCGAGACAGCTGCGCGTCGGCATGGTGGCCGGCGAGGCGTCGGGGGATCTCCTCGCCTCGCACCTGATCGCCGCGCTCAAGCGCAAGCGCCCGGATATCGCGTTCGCCGGCATCGGCGGGCCGCGCATGGCGGCGGAGGGCTTCGAGTCCCACTTCCCGATGGACAAGCTCTCGGTACGCGGCTACGCCGAGGCGCTGCGCCACTACCGCGAGATCATGGGCATCCGCTCGAGCCTGGCGCGCAGCTTGCTACGCGAGCGGCCCGACCTTTTCATAGGCGTCGACTCCTCCGACTTCAACCTGAACCTGGAGCGCAAGCTCAAGAAGGCGGGCATCCCGGCGATCCACTACGCCAGCCCGGCGGTGTGGGCTTGGCGGCGCTGGCGCGTGCGCCGCATCGCGCGCTCGGTGAACCGCATCCTCGTCATGTTCCCGTTCGAGGAGCCGATCTACCAGGCGGCGGGCGTGCCGGTCACCTACGTCGGCCACCCGCTCGCCGACATCATCCCCCTCGACCCGCCGAAGGACGAGGCGCGCGCCGCGCTTCGTCTTCCTTCCGGGAAGATGATCATCGCGCTCCTTCCGGGCAGCCGCCGCTCGGAGCTCGAGTACATGGCGGGCGCTTTCGTGCTCGCGGCACATCGCTTCCGGCAGGAGATCCCCGACGTGCACTTCGTCTGCCCGATGGTGACGCGCGAGACGCGCGAGCTTTTCGAGCGCGCGATCCACGAGCACCAGCGCACCGATCTGCCGCTGACGCTGCTCTTCGGCCATTCGCACGAGGCGCTCGCCGCCGCCGACCTGGTGCTGGTGGCGAGCGGCACCGCCACCCTCGAAGCGGCGCTTTTCAAGCGACCCATGGTGATCGCCTACCGGCAGTCTCCGATAACATGGGCGCTGATGCGCCAGATGCTCTACCTGCCCTACGTCGGCATGCCGAACATCCTCGCCGGCGAGCGGCTGGTGCCGGAACTCCTGCAGGACCAGGCGACGCCCGCGAACCTTGCCGGCGCGCTGCTCACCCTGGTGCGCGACACCGCCGCGCAACGCCGCCAGGTCGAGCGCTTCCGAGAATTCCATGAACTCCTTCGATGCAACGCCGCCCAGCGCGCGGCCGACGCGGTGCTCGAAGTGCTCGCTCATGCCGGTCCCTAGCGCGCTGGTTTGCGGCGTCGACGAGGCGGGTCGCGGCCCGCTCGCCGGTCCGGTCTACGCCGCCGCCGTGATTCTCGACCCGGCGCGGCGGATTAACGGCCTCGCCGATTCCAAGGTGCTCGAGCCCGAGCGGTGCGAGGTGCTCGCGAGCCGTATCAAGGAGCGCGCCACCGCCTGGTCGGTCGCCCACGCGACGGTGGAGGAGATCGACCGGCTGAACATCTTCCACGCCTCGATGCTCGCCATGCGCCGGGCCGTCCAGGGCCTCGGCGTGCGGCCGGAGGAGGCGTGGATCGACGGCAACGTCTGCCCGCGCGAGCTCGGCTGCGCCGCCCGGGCGTTCGTCGACGGCGACGCGCGCCACAAACCCATTTCCGCCGCCTCCATCCTCGCAAAGACCGCGCGCGACGCCGTGATGACGGCGCTCCACGAGCGTTACCCCCAGTACGGCTTCGCCGGCCACAAGGGCTATGCCACCCCCGAGCACCTGCAGGCGCTCGGCCGCCACGGCCCCTGCGAGATCCACCGGCGGAGCTTCTACGCCGTGCGCATCTTCTTTCAGGGCGATCTCTTCGCCCCGGTCTGGAACTCGATGACCGAGGAGCTTCGCATCCGCAGCTACCGCATGTGTTGCGACGCCACGAAGCTCGCCATGGGCACCGCGCTCATCGGCCAGCGCGCCAAGCTCGACAAGTTCGACCGCGAGCGCAAGCGCCTGCAGCGCAGCTACGCCGACGTGCGAAAGACCGCCGACGCCGCGGCACACGTTGACCTCGTCGACCAGATGCTGCGCAAGGCGCGGCACGAGTTGCGCGCCAAGCGTCCTAATTGATCCTGCGCTCCCGCGACAACGCCCAGGTGAAGCGCTGGGCGAAGCTCGCGCGCGACAGCCGCTTGCGGCGCTCCGAGCGCCGGCTTCTCATTGAAGGCCCGCACCTCGTCGCCGCCGCGCTCGACGCCGGCATCGCCCCCATCGCGCTTATCGCGATCGACGCCGCCCTCGCCACCGCCGAGATCAGCGCGCTCGCCCGCCGCTCGCGCGTCGCGCCGACCGTGCTTTCGGCGACGGCGTTCGCGGCTATCGCCGATGCCCGCACGCCGCAGGGCATTGCCGCAGAAATCGCCCTCCCGGACATCCGGCGGCACGGAGCCAGCGTGTTCCTCGAAGGGGTGCAGGACGCCGGCAACGTCGGCACGATCGTCCGCACGGCGGCGGCGTTCGGCGTAGGAGAGGTGGTACTCGACCGTCAGTGCGCCGATCCGTGGTCGCCGAAGGTGCTGCGGGCCGGGCAGGGCGGCCACTTCACGCTCGGCGTACGGCAGGTCGATGATCTCCCGGCCGCCATCCACGCCTTCGGCGGCCGCATCCTCTGCACCGTAGCGCGCGGTGGGCGGAGTCTGGCGGAGGTCGCGCTTCGCGGACGGTTCGGCTGGGCGTTCGGCGCCGAGGGCGGCGGGCTCAGTCCCGCCCTGCTCGCGCTCGGGGCGGAAAAGGTGACCATCCCGATGGTGCGCCGGCGCCGACTCACTGAACGTGGCGGTGACCGCGGCCATCTGCCTGTACGAGGCCGCTAATAGATCTGGCGGTGGATCCTAAGCGCGCGCAGGATGGTAGTGGCAATCTCCTCGATCGACTTGGTGGTCGAGTTGATGCTGTGGATCCCCTCGCGGCGCATCAGGGTCTCGGCCTCTTCCACTTCGTAGCGGCAGTTGTCGAGCGCCGCATAGCGGCTGTCGGGCCGCCGCTCCTTGCGGATTTCGTGCAGGCGCTCGGGTGCGATGGTCAGGCCGAAGAGCTTCGGCTTATGCAGCCGCAAGGCTTCCGGTAGCTTCTCGCGCTGGAAGTCCTCGGGGATGAGCGGGTAGTTGGCCGCCTTCACGCCGAATTGCAGCGCGAGATATAGGCTGGTCGGGGTCTTGCCGCTGCGCGAGACACCGATCAGGATCACGTCCGCTTGCGCGAGCTCGCGGTGCGAGGCGCCGTCATCGTGCGCCATGGCGAAATTGATCGCCTCAATGCGCTGGTGGTACTCCTTCTTGTCCATCGCACTGTGGGAGCGCCCGATCGTATGGCTGGACTTCACGCCCAGGCCCGCTTCCAACGGGTCGATGAACGTCTCGAAGAAATCGAGGAACAGCGCGCGCGCCTTGCGTACGATGGCGCGCAGGTCCTGGTTGACCAGCGTGGAGAAGACCACCGGCTGGGTATGAGCGCCTGCGGCTTCCGCCTCGATGCGGGCGAGGCACTCCTCGGCCTTCTCGGGACTGTCCACGAAAGGCAGGGTGACCTGGTCGAACTCGACGCCCTCGAACTGCGTAAGCAGACTGTGGCCGAGCATCTGCGCGGTGATGCCGGTGCCATCGGAGACGAAAAACACGGTGCGGCGCTGCATTATGGGAATAACTTCTTCACGGCAGGCGCCTAAAATACTATGCCAATGCGTCTAGCGTGGTTGAAAGATCTGCGTCTGACCGACCTGCCGCAGGTCGGCGGCAAGAACGCTTCCCTCGGTGAAATGACGGCCGCCCTGGCCGGCGCCGGCATCCGCGTGCCGGGCGGTTTCGCGACGACGGCTGAAGCCTTCGCCGAATTCCTGGCCGCCAACGATCTCGAGCGGCGCATCGCCGACAAGCTCAGGAGCCTCGACTGCGACGACGTGAATGCGCTGGCCGCGTGCGGCAAGCAGATCCGCGCATGGATCATGGACGCGCCATTCCCGGAGGCGCTTGATCGAGAGATTCGATCGTTCTATCAACAGCTTGAGTCCCAGACTTCGAGCGACGCATCATTCGCCGTGCGTTCCTCTGCCACCGCCGAGGACCTGCCGGAGGCGTCCTTCGCCGGACAGCAGGAGACCTTCCTCAACATCCGCGGCGTGGAGAACGTGCTTGCCGCCATTCGCCACGTGTACGCCTCGCTGTACAACGACCGGGCGATCTCCTATCGCGTGCACCACGGGTTCCAGCATGCCGAGGTTGCACTCTCCGCCGCCGTGCAGCAGATGGTGCGAAGCGACCTCGGGGCGAGCGGCGTGCTTTTCACGCTCGACACCGAATCGGGCTTCCGCGACGTGGTATTCATCACCGCGTCTTATGGCCTGGGCGAGCTCGTCGTGCAGGGGGCGGTGAACCCGGATGAGTTCTATGTGCACAAGCCGATGCTTGAGCGCGGCCGGCCGGCCATCGTGCGGCGCGCGCTTGGTTCCAAGCTGCAGAAAATGGTCTTCGCCAGCAGCCAGGCGGCGGGCAAATCGACTCGCACGGTGGACATGCCGGAAGCGGAGCGCCATCGCTTCTCGCTAAGCGACGCCGAAGTGCTCGAGCTCGCGCGCTACGCCGTGGCGATCGAGCGCCATTACGGCCGGCCGATGGACATCGAGTGGGGCAAGGACGGCACCGACGGCCGCATCTACGTACTGCAGGCGCGCCCGGAGAGGCAGCGGCACGGTGCGCGTCATTCCCGAGGCGTCGCAGATGTCGCGCGTCAAGCAGGGCGACGTGCTGGTCACCGACATGACCGATCCCAACTGGGAACCGGTAATGAAGCTCGCCGCCGCGATCGTCACCAACCGCGGCGGCCGCACCTGCCATGCCGCGATCATCGCGCGGGAGCTCGGCATCCCGGCGGTGGTCGGCACCGCCGACGCGACCCACAAGCTCAAGGACGGCCAGCCGGTCACCGTGTCCTGCGCCGAAGGCGACACCGGCAGCGTATTCGAAGGCCTGCTGCCCTTCGAGGTCTCAAGCCGGGAGCGCGGCGAGATGCCGCGCATTCCGGTCAAGATCGCCATGAACGTCGGCAATCCGCAGCTTGCCTTCGAGTTCGCGCAGCTGCCGAACGCCGGCGTCGGCCTCGCGCGGCTGGAATTCATCATCAACAACGAGATCGGCGTGCATCCGCGCGCGTGCCTCGAATACGACAAGCTCGACGCGCCGCTCAAGCGCAAGATCGCCGAGGCGGCGCGCGGCTATCCCGACGCGAAAACCTTCTTCATCGAGAAGATGGTCGAGGGCGTCGCCACCATCGCCGCCGCCTTCTGGCCCAAGCCCGTGATCGTGCGCCTGTCGGATTTCAAGTCGAACGAATACCGCAAGCTCCTCGGCGGCGAGCGCTACGAGCCGGACGAGGAAAACCCGATGCTCGGCTTCCGCGGCGCCTCGCGCTACATCTCGCCCTCGTTCCGCGAGTGCTTCGAGCTCGAGTGTGCGGCGCTGCGCAAGGTGCGCGACACCCTCGGCCTTACCAACGTGGAGCTGATGGTGCCGTTCGTGCGCACGCTCGGCGAGGCGAAGCAGGTCATGGCGCTCCTCGAGCAGAACGGCCTGAAGCGCGGCGCGAACGGCCTGCGCACCGTTATGATGTGCGAGCTGCCCTCGAACGCCGTGCTGGCGGAGGAGTTCCTCGAGCTCTTCGACGGCTTCTCGATCGGCTCGAACGACCTGACGCAGCTCACCCTGGGCCTCGACCGCGACTCCGGCCTCGTCGCCGAGGGCTTCGACGAGCGGGATGCAGCGGTGAAAGCGATGCTCGCCATGGCGATCCGCGCCTGTCGCAAGCACGGCAAGTACGTCGGCATCTGCGGCCAGGGACCCTCAGACCATCTCGATCTCGCGCAGTGGCTGATGGAGCAGGGGATCGAGAGCCTGTCGCTCAATCCCGATACGGTGGTTTCTACTTGGCTCGCGCTGGCCGAAGCGCAGCCGGCCAAGAAATCAGCGGCTGCGTAGCAGCCGCTGCTTTTCCCGATTCCACTCGCGCTCCCGCTGGTCGGAGCGTTTGTCATGCTGCTGCTTGCCTTTGGCGAGCGCCACGTCGAGCTTGATGCGGCCCTTGGCGTAGTGCAGGTTGAGCGGGACCAGTGAATAGCCCCGCTGCTCGACCTTGCCGATGAGGCGCTTGATTTCCTCGGCACGCATGAGGAGCTTGCGCGTGCGGGTGGGCTCGGGAGTGAAGTGCGTCGACACGGTGGGAAGGGGGCTCACGTGCGCACCGAAGAGGAACAGCTCGGCGCCTTTCACGATCACGTAGGCATCGGCGATTTGCGCCCGGCCGGCGCGGATCGACTTCACCTCCCAGCCCTCGAGCGCGATTCCCGCCTCGTAGCGCTCCTCGATGAAATAATCGTGGGACGCCTTGCGGTTATCGACGATGGACATGAAGAATTCTAGAGCATGAAGGAGATCGCTCGATCGGCGATCGTCGAGCACACGCCCGAGCAGATGTACGCGCTGGTCGACGATATCGAGTCCTATCCGCGCTTCCTGCCGTGGTGCCTGGACGCTAGTGTCGAGCAAATCGGCGGGTGCACGCGCGCCACGCTGACGGCCGGCATGGCGGCCGTTCGCCAGTCGTTCACCACCGAGAACGAAAGCCAGCCGGGCCGCGCGATCGACATGCGCCTGGTCGAAGGACCGTTCCGGCACTTCAGCGCCTCATGGCGCTTCGCGCCGCTCGGCAGCCGCGCCTGCCAGGTCGACTTCGAGCTGCGCTACGAGTTCGCGAGCCGCACGCTCGGTCGCGTGCTCGAGCCGCTGTTCGACAAGATCGCCGACACGATGGTCGATGCGTTCACGCGGCGCGCGGACGAGCTATATGGCCAGCATCCGGATTGAGGTGGTGTGCGCGACGCGCTCCCGCGCGGACCCGGTGACGGTGGAGCTGCCGGAGGGTGCGACGGTGCGCGACGCGCTGCAGGCGGCGGGAATCAAGGAGGCCGCCGCACTCGGTATTTTCGGCCGGCGGGTCGCCGGCGATACGCGCCTCGCCCATGGCGACCGCGTCGAGATCTACCGGCCGCTGCTGCTCGATCCGAAGGAGCGGCGGCGCGAACGCGCCGGGCGCCGGCGACGTTAGCTCAGTTGCACCAGCGGGAAACGGCTTGCTGCGCCCGATCGCTTTGCGCCGCGCGCTGATCGTCGTCCATGAAGATGCGCTCGCCGGCGGCATTTACCGTCCACATGCGCTGACCGCTTTGCAGCTGCCGCAGGTTGGCCTGCGCCTGCTCGCAGTTGGCGCGCTTTTCGTCTGTCTTGGCGCGCTCCTTGCCGGCGGCTTGCTCGGCCTTGTCGCGGTCCTGCTGGCGTTTCTGGAACGCCTGCTCGGGCGTGAGCGCCTTCTCCTTGGCGGCGGCGTCCTTCTTGCCCTCGGGCGCGGCGGCCGACGCCGGTGCGGCGCCTGAGGGCGTCTTGAGTCGGGTCACGCTCGTGGCATCGCCCGGCGGCGTGTCGCCGTACTGCACCTTGCCGTTCGTATCGACCCATTTATAGGTCTGCGCGGAAGCGGCGGCGGCGAAAGCAATCGCAAGCAGCGTCAGCAGTATCCGGTTCATTGTTATGTCAACGCTCCATCCCTTGGGTGGATGACATTGTCGTCCAATTTGGCGCCGGCCCTCTTGGGCAAATGACCGCTCGCGTATAATGCTGCTTTGCGAGAAAGCGATTCCATGCGGGTGATCCAGAAGGCGCTGACCTTCGACGATGTCCTACTCCTGCCCGCCCACTCGCGCATCCTGCCCCGCGACGCGTCACTGAAAAGCCGCCTCACCCGCGAGCTCGAGCTGAACATCCCGCTCGTCTCTGCGGCGATGGACACGGTGACCGAGGCGCGCCTCGCGATCGCCATGGCGCAGGAGGGCGGCATCGGCATCATTCACAAGAACCTCACGCCGGAGCGGCAGGCGGCGGAGGTCGCCAAGGTCAAACGTTTCGAGTCCGGTGTGCTGCGCGATCCGATGACCATTCCACCGGAGATGAGCGTGCGCCAGGTCATGGCGCTCCAGCAGCAGCACAAGATTTCCGGCTTCCCGGTGGTCAAGAACGGCGGCAAGGTGATCGGCATCGTCACCAACCGCGACCTGCGGTTCGAGAGGGAGCTCGACCAGCCGGTGAAGAACATCATGACGCCGCAGAAGAAGCTGATCACGGTGCGCGACGGCTCCAGCCGCGAGGAGGCGATGGCGCTCATGCACCGGCATCGCCTCGAGCGCGTGCTGGTGGTGGACGAGGACTTCAACTTGAAGGGCCTTGTCACGGTGAAGGACATCCTGAAAGAAGTCGAGCATCCGCACGCCTGCAAGGACGCGCACGGCAAGCTGCGCGTCGGCGCGGCCGTCGGCGTAGGCGAGGGAACGGACGAGCGCATCGCGGCGCTGATCGAAGCCGGCGCCGACGTGCTGGTGGTCGACACGGCGCACGGGCATGCGCAGGCCGTCCTCGATCGGGTCAAGTGGATCAAGTCGCGCTACCCGCGCGTGCAGGTCGTCGGCGGCAACGTCGGCACCGGCGACGGCGCCCGGGCGCTTGTGGATCACGGCGCGGACGGAGTCAAGGTGGGCATTGGGCCGGGCTCGATCTGCACCACGCGTATCGTCGCCGGCGTCGGCGTGCCGCAGATCACCGCCATCCAGAACGTCGCCGAGGCGCTCGAGCGAAGCGGCGTACCGCTGATTGCCGATGGCGGGATTCGCTATTCCGGCGATGTCGCCAAGGCGATCGCCGCGGGCGCCCATTCCGTCATGCTGGGCTCGCTCTTCGCAGGCACCGACGAGTCGCCCGGCGACATGGAGCTCTACCAAGGCCGCTCCTACAAGGCCTATCGCGGCATGGGCTCGCTCGGCGCAATGCAGAAAGGCGCTGCCGATCGCTATTTCCAGGACTCGGACATGAACGTCGACAAGCTGGTGCCCGAGGGCGTGGAAGGCCGCGTGGCCTACAAGGGGAGCGCCGTCTGGGTGGTGCAACAGCTCATCGGCGGCCTGCGAGCGAGCATGGGCTACACCGGCTGCCCGACCATCGACGACATGCGCACGCGTCCGCAGTTCGTCGAGATCACCGCCGCCGGCATTCGCGAGTCGCACGTGCACGATGTGCAGATCGTCAAGGAAGCTCCCAATTACCGGGTCGAGTGATGGAATCGGCCGAGATGCCGGCTGAGAGAGCAAGCCCAGATGCCGGCTGAGAAGCAGCAGCATCAGAAAGTACTGATCCTCGACTTCGGCGCCCAATACACGCAGCTCATCGCGCGCCGCGTGCGCGAAGCGAAGGTGTACTGCGAGATCCATCCGTGCGACGTGACGGACGGCTTCGTGCGCGAGTTCGGCCCGACCGGCGTGATCCTCTCCGGCAGCCACATGTCCGCGTACGAGGAATCGACCGCGCGTGCGCCCAAGGCGGTGTTCGAGCTCGGCGTGCCGGTCCTCGGCATCTGCTACGGCATGCAGACCATGGCGCAGCAGCTCGGCGGCCGGGTGGAGCCGGGCAAGGTACGCGAGTTCGGCTATGCCGAGGTGCGCGCCCGCGGCCACACGCGGCTTCTCGACGGCTTGGAGGACTTCAGCACCTCGGAAGGCCACGGCATGCTGAAAGTCTGGATGAGCCACGGCGACAAGGTGGTCGAGCTGCCCGCGGGCTTCAAGCTGATGGCTTCCACCGAGGCCTGCCCGATCGCCGGCATGGCCGATGAGCTGCGCGGCTTCTATGGCGTTCAGTTCCACCCGGAAGTCACCCATACCCGCCAAGGCGCGAAGATCCTGCAGCGCTTCGTGCGCGACATCTGCGGCTGCCGCGGTGACTGGAACATGCCCGACTACGTCTCCGAGGCGGTGCGTCGGATCAAGGAGCAGGTCGGCAACGAGGAAGTGATCCTCGGCCTTTCGGGCGGCGTGGACTCCTCCGTGGCGGCGGCACTGATTCACCGCGCGATCGGCGACCAGCTCACCTGCGTGTTCGTCGACCACGGGCTTCTGCGCCTGAACGAAGCGAAGCAGGTGATGGACACGTTCGCAAAGCACATGGACATGAGCATCGTCCACGTCGACGCGACGAACGAATTCCTCGACGCGCTCGCCGGCGTGGCGGATCCGGAGCAGAAGCGGAAGATCATCGGCCGGCTGTTCGTCGAAGTGTTCCAGCGCGAGGCGGGCCGCATCCGCAACGCAAGGTGGCTGGCGCAGGGCACCATTTATCCGGACGTCATCGAGTCGGCCGGGTCGAAGACCAAGAAGGCGCAGAACATCAAGTCGCACCACAACGTCGGCGGCCTGCCCGAGACGCTGCACCTCAAGCTGCTCGAGCCGTTGCGCGAGCTCTTCAAGGACGAAGTGCGGGAGGTCGGCCGCGCGCTCGGCCTGCCGCGCGAGATGGTGTTCCGCCATCCCTTCCCGGGCCCTGGCCTGCGAGTTCGCATCCTGGGCGAAGTGAGGCGCGAGTACGTCGACCTGCTTCAGCGCGCCGACGCCGTCTTCATCGACGAGCTGCGTGCCTCCGGCTGGTACGACAAGACCGCACAGGCCTTCGCCGTCTTCCTGCCGGTGCGCTCGGTCGGCGTGATGGGCGACGGCCGCACCTATGAGCACGCCGTGGCGCTACGCGCCGTGCAGACCACGGACTTCATGACCGCCGATTGGGCGCCGCTGCCGCACGAGCTGCTCGCGCGGATTTCCAACCGCATCATCAACGAGGTGCGCGGCATCAACCGCGTCACCTACGACATCTCCTCCAAGCCGCCCGCCACCATCGAGTGGGAATAGGGGATGGTCTCGGCTGAAAACCTCGGCACGCTGCTGGCGAACGCAGCGCGTCGTTTTTCCGCTCGCCCTGCCTTCCCATCGCTCAGCTACGCGGACTTTCTCGACGCTGCGCACGCCGTGCGCGACGTCCTCACGCGCGCCGCCCTGCGCCCCGGTGAGCCGGTCCATGTGCGCGTCTCCAACCGGCCGGTCGAGCTCGCCGCTTACATCGGCACATGGCTCGCGGGCGGGGTGGTGGTGCCGGTGCATCGCACCTCCCCGGAGGCCGCAGTGGCGCAGATGGCGGCGAAGACCCGCGCGCGCTTCGAATGGGACGTGACGCTTCGCGAGATCGGCCACGCGCCACCGCCGGAGCGCTCGCTGCTGAATGATGCCGCGCTGGTCGTCTTCACCTCTGGCTCCTCCGGCCTGCCGAAGGGCGCGGTGCTCTCGCATCGCGCGTTCGCCGGCAAACTCGCGGCTGTCCAGAGCCTGCTCGGCTTTGCCGAAGGCGAGCGGACCATGCTGGTGCTCAACATCACCTTTAGCTTCGGCATCTGGGTCGCGTTGCTCACGCTCCTGCAGGGCGGCGTGGTGCTCGCGCGCGAGCGCTTTTCCGCCCGCAGCTTTCTGCGCGAACTCGCCGATGAGCAAGCGTATCGCGTGGCGGTCGTGCCGACGATGATGCGCAGCCTCATCCTCGAGCTCGCGCCGGCGCGCCTCGAGGCGGAAGGCCGCACGCTCGCCGGTGTCGCGGCGCTGCGCCAGGTGTTGATCGGCGGCGAGACGCTCGGCCAGGGACTCGGGGCCACCTTGCGCGGGCTTTTCGCGCCCGCTCAACTGATCGACATTTACGGCCTGACCGAGACGTCGACCTGCGATTTCTTCCTGATGCCCGCGGATGCCGAGCGCTACGCCGGGTGCATCGGGCGCCCGTCGCCCGGCGTGCGCTACCGAATCGTCGCCGAGAGCGGGACACCGGTCGCCCCGGGGGAAATCGGTGAGCTGCAGATTGCCGGCCCCTACCTGATGAGCGGCTATCTGGACGAGCCGAGCCTGCAGCCGATACGCAACGGCTGGCTCGCCACCGGGGATCTGGCACGCGAGCGCAATGCCGGCGTGGTGGCCATCGCTGGACGCAAGAAGGAGCTCATCTACCGCGGCGGCAACAAGATCGCGCCGCAGGAGATCGAGTTTGCCTGCAGCGCGCATCCCAAAGTCGCGGCGGCGCTCGCCGTCGGACGGCCGGATGCGCGGCTGGGGGAGCGGATCCACGCGCTCATCGTTCCGCGCGAGCATGACCTCTCGCCCGCGGAGCTACGGAGCTTCCTGCGCGAGCGCCTCGAGAAATGGAAGCAGCCCGATGTGCTTTACTTCGCCAGTGAGCTACCGGCCGGCCGCACCGGCAAGGCCGATCGCGGGCGCTTCTCGGCGATGCTGGCCGAAGGAAGGCTGACGCCGGCGGAGGAGGCCGCATGAAGAGCTACGAATCGATCCGCGTGCAGACGGAACGCCATGTCGGCCACCTGCAGCTCAACCGGCCGGAGCGCATCAACGCGCTCGGAAAGGCCATGCTGCTGGAGATCCACGACGCGCTCGATGCTCTGGAGGCGGACGGGGACGTGCGCGCCATTGTCCTGTCGGGCGCCGGCAAAGGCTTTTCCTCGGGCTTCGATCTCAAGGAGCAGATGGCGCGCAAGCCGGAGGGCGCTGCCGTATGGCGCGAGATCCTCGAGCTCGATTTCTCGACCACGATGCGCTTCTGGGATTCGCCGAAGCCGACCATTGCCGCTATCCACGGGCCGTGCATGGCGGGCGCGTTCGAGATGGCTCTCGCCTGCGATATCTCGGTGTGCTCGCGCGACGCGGTGTTCGGTGAGCCGGAGCTCAAGTTCGGGGCGGGCATCGTCACGCTACTCCTGCCGTGGATGGTCGGGCCGAAGGCGGCGAAGGACATGCTGCTCACCGGCGACGATACGCTCGGTGCCGAGCGGGCGCTCGCGCTCGGCATCGTCAGCCGCGTCGTGCCCGTGGGCCAGCACCTCGAGAGCGCGCTCGCCATCGCCCGGCATATCGCGGTGATTGACCCCAATCTCGTGCGCGACACC
The DNA here is from genome assembly GCA_019509895.1 of Betaproteobacteria bacterium. GTDB lineage: Bacteria > Pseudomonadota > Gammaproteobacteria > Burkholderiales > SG8-39 > SCGC-AG-212-J23. The sequence continues at coordinate 12,860 of JAEKLK010000208.1, forward strand.
AAGAAGGCGCTCAACCGCACCTACGAAACCCAGGGCATGCGCGCGGCCCTGGCGACGGCGCTCGATATCGATCACGCCATCGAATCGCACGGCTCGCCGGACAAGCGCGCCTTCATGGACCTTGCGCGCGAGCAGGGCCTGAAGGCCGCGCTCGCCTGGCGCGAGGCGCGCTTCAAGCGGTGAAGTACGCGATGGCTGCCGCCTTTTTCACCTGCGCCGCGTCACGGCAGTGCGTGTTTTCCCGAGCGGAAAATGACGCATTGAATGCGGTGCATTCGCATCGAAGCGACGTGATTTTCGTCCTGCATGACCGCAAATGACGGCGGCTGCCAGGCTCGAAGGTAGTACATCCTTGGTGCTGCAATGCGTGGGCGGTACCGTTTACCGCATGCGGGCGCACGCAACGCGCGGCTTTACGCTGGTCGAGGTGCTGATCGTGGTCGCGATCATTGGCATTCTCGCGTCTGTAGCGCTACCCGGCTACCAGAATTATTCGCTGCGCGCCAAGGTGTCCGAGGCGATCCTCGCTCTAAGCACGTGCCGCACCACGGTGACCGAGGTTTATCTAGCCGCAGGCTCGGCACCGGGCCCGAACAACTGGGGTTGCGAAGGCGCTACGTCCAAGTATGTAGCGTCGCTTTCCACCTCGGACAACGGCATGGTGAGCGTCACGTTGCAGAACCTCGGGCCGCTCAATGGCAAGATCATCACCATGACACCTCTCATCAGCGGCAGCACCGCCGCAGACACGACGATCGATCTGGGTAAGCGCCTTTACGGCTGGCGCTGTGGCGCGTCGGCCGACGGCACCAATCTGGATCCACGCTATCTCCCGGGCAGCTGCCGCTCCTGACTTGACCCGCACGGACGAGCACTACATGCGGCGCGCGCTCGAGCTCGCGCGCCGCGCTGAGGAGGAGGGCGAGGTGCCGATCGGCGCAGTCGTCGCGCTCAACGGCGAAATCGTCGGCGAGGGCTGGAACCGGCCGATCGGGGCCCACGACCCCACCGCCCATGCCGAAATCCAGGCGATACGTGCCGCTGCCACCCACCTCTCGAACTACCGCCTCACCGGCGCCGAGCTTTACGTGACGCTCGAGCCGTGCGATATGTGCGTCGGCGCCATGTTCCACGCGCGCATCGCGCGCGCCGTGTACGGTGCCAAGGACCCGAAAAAGCTCGTGCTCAAAAACCATGTGATGATCGAAGGCGGCGTGCTCGCGGATGATTGCGGTGCCATCCTCAGCCGCTTCTTCGCCGCCCGCCGATGAATATCGAGATCGACCCGGCAACGCAGGAGCTCCGCCTGCTCGACGGCGGCAAGGTCCTCAAGCGCTATTCCGTCTCCACCGCCAAGCGCGGCCTGGGCGAGAAGAACGGCAGCTTCTGTACGCCGCGCGGTTGCCACATCGTGCGGGCGAAGATCGGCGCCGGCCAGCCGCAGGGCACCGTGTTCGTACGCCGCCGGCCGACCGGCGAGGTGTGGACACCGGAGCTGCACGCCAAATACCCGGGCCGCGACTGGATCCTGACGCGCATCCTCTGGCTCTCGGGCCGCGAGCCGGGAAAGAACCGGTTGGGAGACGTCGACACGATGCGCCGCTATATCTACGTCCACGGCAGCCCCGAGACGGCGGAGATGGGCAAGCCCGGCTCGATCGGCTGCGTCCGCATGCGCAACGCGGACATCGCCGAACTGTTTGAGCTCGTGCCGCCGTACACGGAAGTCGAGATCCGCGGCTAGCGTTGCAGTAGACTCTGCCCGCCAGCGCTCGTTAAGCCGGCGCGGCTTTCCAACGGGAGGAATACATGAGACTCGCTAAGTTCGGCGGCGCGCTCGCGGTCGCCGCGGCAGCGCTTTGCTCCACTTTTGCCCCAACGGCACTGGCGGATAAGCAGTCGGCCGCACGGCCGCTCGTCATCGGCCACCGCGGCGCCCACGGCTACCTGCCCGCGCACACGCTCGAAGGCTACGCGCTCGCAATCGAGCTTGGCGCCGATTTCATCGAGCCCGATCTCGTCTCGACCAAGGACGGGCATCTCATCGCCCGCCACGAGCCGAACATCGTCAATACCACCGACGTCGCGAGCCGGCCCGAGTTCGCTTCCCGCCGGCGCACGGCCGTGATCGATGGGGCGCCCGACGAGGGCTTCTTCGCCTCCGACTTTACGCTGGCCGAGATCAAGCGCCTGCGTGCGGTGCAGGACTTCGCCGACCGGCTGCAGCAGTTCAACGGCAACTTCGAAGTCCCGACGCTCGAGGAGATCATCGCGCTCGCGAAGCGGAAAAGCGAGGAGAAGGGCCGGCAGATCGGCATCTATCCGGAGGTCAAGCACTCGACCTACCACAAGTCGATCGGCCTGCCGATCGAGCAGCGGCTGGTCAATGTCCTCGCCGCCGCCGGTTGGAACCGGCGCGACGCGCCGGTCATCATCCAGTCGTTCGAGCAGTCGAACCTGAGGGAGCTGCGCCACATGACGCCGGTGCGGTTGATCCAGCTGATCGACGCGAACGACGTGAATAGGGACGGCACGCTCGACTACACCGCCCCCTTCGATCGCCCCTACGACTGGACGGCTTCCGGCGATCCGCGCCTGCTTGCGCGGACGTTCGGCTACCTCGTCACCGACGCGGGCCTGCGCGAGGTGAAGAGCTACGCCGACGGCATCGGTCCATGGAAGCGATACATCGTAAGCTCGGTGGACGCGGGCCTTCCCGGACCGGGGGAGGCGAGCCGCAAGCTGCTGCCACCCACCGACGTCATGTGCACACCTGGACCTTCCGCAACGAGCAGAAGCGCCTGGTATCCGATTACCAGGGAAACCCGGTGAACGAGTACCTGCAGTTCTACCGGCTCGGCATCGACGGCGTGTTCTCGGACTTCGCCGACACCGCCGTCGCGGCGCGCATCCTGTTCGAGCTCGAGCGCAACCCGGATGCCGGACGCTGCCTCACCGGTGATGTGGACGGCCCGTCGCGGCTGCGGCCCGACTGCGACGGTTAGCGGCTCATCAGGCGCCGGATCTTCTCGGGATCCGGCGCCAGCACCACGGCCTTCTCGCAAATGATGCCGGTGATAAGCTCGGCCGGCGTCACGTCGAACGCCGGATTTCGCACCTGCACGCCCTTCGGCGCCCAGCGCAGCTTCCGGTAGCCGAGCACCTCGTTCGCCGGCCGCTCCTCGATTGGGATGTGCGAGCCGTCCGGGATTTTCGCATCGAAGGTGGAGAGCGGCGCGGCGACGTAGAAGGGAATGCCGTGGCGCTTCGCCATCACCGCGAGCGCATACGTGCCGATCTTGTTCGCCACGTCGCCGTTGGCGGCGATGCGATCGGCGCCGACGATCACGACATCCACCTCGCCGCGGCTCATGAGATGACCCGCCATGTTGTCCGTGATCAGCGTGCAGGGAATTCCTTCCTGCAGGCACTCCCATGCGGTGAGCCGCGCGCCCTAGATCCTCCTCGTAGATCGCGCGCGCTTCTGCTTCCAGCTCGCTCGCCTGCTTCATGCGCTCGAGCGCCCAGAAAAGATTCACCGCCGTTGGCCGGCTGGCCCGCAGCAATTCGTACGCCTTCGCTGCGCCTTTGCCGAGCACCACGCCGTACGCCGCCGCGACGCCGATGGCCGGCGCACCCCGCACCACCATATCGCGAATTGCCTTTGCGACCTGCCCGGCGGTGCGGCAGACGACGTACACCTTCTTGCCCGGCAGCAGCCGCTGGTCGAGCAACTCCAGCCGATCGCCGCGCCACCGAATAGGTTCTACGCTTTTCGCCCCGCCGCCAAGGGAGGCCTGAGCCGCAGGCGGACGCGGGGTTCTGCTTTTCCGTTTCTTCAAACGACTCGCTCGTTCCCGCCGTCCACGGGCACCTGCGCTGCCGTGGTCTTCGCGGTTCTTCTTGTACTGCTCGACGCTCATGTTGTACGCCTTGGCGCGCGACGCGAGGACCTCGTCGGTCCAGAGCGCGGTGTCGAAGACCTGGTTCGGGTGCAGGGAGTTGATGCGGATGCCGTCCTTCGCCCACTCGAGCGCCGCGACACGCGCGAGCTGATTGAGCGCCGCCTTGGAAGCGGAGTAGGCCGCGGCGCCCGGACCCGGGGCAGGCACGTTCTTCGAGCCGACGACCACCACTCGACCGCCGCGCGGCGCGCGCTTCAGCAGCGGATGGCACGCCTGCATCACGAGCAGGTTCGCCTCCACGTTGACCGTCATGGCGCTGCGCCAGCTGTCGGCGGCGATGCTCGTGATCGGCTGCGAGGAGGGGAAGATGCCGGCGTTCAGCACGAGCATGTCGAGGCCACCGTAGCGCTTCACCGCCGCATCGAGCGCCGCGTCGATCGCGCTCGCATCCGTCAGGTCGCAGACGATGCCCTGCACATCCGGCCGCTTCCAGAGCGTCTCGATCGCCGGATTGCGGTCGAGGGCGACCAGGGCGGCGCCGCGCTTGAGGAAGGACTCGACGCACGCCTTGCCGATGCCCGATGCCGCGCCGGTGACGAGCACCACCTCGCCGGTGAACCCAGCGGGCGAGCCCGCCTTGCGAAGCTTTGCCTGCTCGAGATCCCAGTACTCGATGTCGAAGGTGTGCTGCGTCTCGAGCGAGCGCCAGCCGCCGAGCGCCTCGGCCCGCAGGATGACGTCGATCGTGTGGTCGTAGAGCTCCTCGACGATCGCCGTGTCCTTCGCAGTGCGGCCGAGGGCGGCGAAGCCGAGCGCAGGATCGAGCGCCATGCGCGGCGCCGCATCGAGCATGGTTTTCTTTTCTTTCGCCTTCGCCGCATGCCGCTCGAAGTATTCGCGGTATCTGCGCCCATAGGCGGTGACGTCGCGCCCGAGCATCGGGAAGGGCTTCGTGCGGATGACGTGATCGGGCGTTGCCGGTCCTTGCTGCGACAGCCGCTCGACATCGACCCGTTGCGCAAAGCCAAGGAACTTGGCGCTGTCGTTCATCCGCAGCAGGAGCGGGAAGCCCGCCTGGTCAGAGATCGCCTTGCGGAGCTCGGCGATCTCCTCGCGCTTCGCCCCTGCGGGCTTCGCTGGCGGCGGCGCCGCATGCCACGCCTTCTTGCGCTGAAGATATTCCTCGGCCATCGATACCAGCTCGATCATGCGCTCGTAGGACTCGCGCGCATCCTTGCCGAACGAAAAGATGCCATGCGAGAGCAGCACCATGCCGATCGTGTTCTTGCCCGCCTGCCGGGGGAACTCGCGCCCGCAATAGGCGGCCAGATCGAAGCCGGCCATGATGTACGGGATGACCACGACGCGGTCGCCATAGATTTCGCGCACCCGCTTTTCGCCCTCCGGCGCGTTGGAGACCGAGAGCACCGCGTCCGCGTGCGTATGGTCGACGTACGTGTGCGGCAGGATGGCGTGCAGGATGGTCTCCACCGACGGCGACGGCGCGCCGGCGCGCAGCGTGTGCGTATTGAGCTCGTTCACCATCTGCGGATCGCTCAGCGCGCCGAGCTGGGCCAGGCGCCGCACGTAGCCGAGCGCGACGGGAGTGAAGCCGGGCGCCTCGATCGTCTCGAGATCCCAGCCGCTGCCCTTCACGTAGAGGATGTCCTCTTCCTCGCCGAACAGGTTCTTCTCGCGCAGCTTGACCGAGGTGTTGCCGCCACCATGAAGCACAAGCGACTTGTCGCGGCCCAGCAGCCGCGAGGTATAGACGCGCGGACCGAGCGGGCCGGAGAACTGCCCGGCCTCCTCGTCTCGCCAGAGGCTTTTCATGCGGCGATTATACTTTTCGCTCGATGCTCGAAGTCCGACTGCTCGACTGGAACGCGGCGCAAGCCGAGGCAAAGCGCATCCGCTTCACTGTGTTCGTCGAGGAGCAGCGCGTGCCGGCCGACCTCGAGATGGACGAGCACGACGCGCACTGCCTGCATGCGCTCGCCTTCGCCGGTGGACTCGCAATCGCCACCGGGCGGCTGCTGCCGGACGGCCATATCGGCCGCATGGCCGTGCTGAAGGAATGGCGCGGACAAGGTGCGGGCAGGGCGATGCTGCGCCGGCTGATCGACGCCGCGCGCGCCCGCGGCGACCGCGAAGTGGTGCTCTCGGCGCAGGTTCATGCGGTCGGCTTCTACCGCGCCGAAGGCTTCGAGACGAAAGGACCGGTCTACGAGGAGGCGGGCATCCCGCACCAGGAGATGCGGCTAGCCCTGCGCTGAGAACTGGAAATGTACCGTCTCGGCGTCCGCGCCATCGGCCGCGAAGGCTCGCTCGGCGTAGCGCACCGTATCGCCGGCATCGAGCAGCACGGTCGAGCAGCGTGTGCCGTACCGCGGATCGATGATCTTCGCAGCGCTCAGAGCGCTGAAAGAGGCTTCTACCGACGGCGGCGTCTGCGCGATGCGCTGCTTGATCGGCTGCACGTCCGGCGAATCGAGCAGGAGATTGCCAAGCGCGTACCAGCCCGGTTCGAGTCGCCGTGGCGAGCCATCGCGGTTGGACATCCACCAGAGCTCGTCCCGGTCGCAGACCAGCAGGTTGAAGCCGCTGTAGCGCGACGCCCGCTCGGAAACCTCGGTGATGTAGCCAGCGGCGCTCGTGCCGTTGCCAAGGAAGCGGCTGACGAGCGCGCCGCGCGACTCCTCGGCCGCCGGCTCGCCGGCGCCGCGGTAGTTCGTCACCGCGGCGAAGCGGCCGGTTCGGCTAACGCCCATCCAGGTGCCCATCGCCTGCAGATCGCGTCCGGCCAGGATGCCGGGCTGGTCGCGCCAGAAGCTCGCCGGCGCGGCGCGCCGCGCATGGAACTCGTCCCGGTTGGCCGCGACGCGAAGGCGATGGCGCCCATCGGCCTGCCAGCCAAGGACGATCAGGCACATACGAAGCGTTCCAGCCGGCGCTGGATGCCCAGCTTCGCGCCCTCGCGTTCGAGCAGGGCTTCAAAGCGCGCCGTGTCCTTCACGTCCTCGTAGACCTCCATATAGGTAGTCGGGTCGTCCCGGCGATGCATCCAGCGGCCGCGCACACCGCATTCGCGCTCGACGAGCGCAAAAAGACGCTGCACCGCCGGGCGCAGCTCCGCGAGCCGCGCAAGTTCCACCTTGTAATAGATGTAGTAGTTCAGACCGGAACGACGGTAAGGAGCTCGGCGCCATTTTCCGTCGACGCCACATCGACGACGGTGCCGCCGTTGTAGTCCTGGCCGGGAGCGAGCGTGACACCGGCCGGCGCGCGCGCATGCACCATGCGGCGCTTCACCTGGCCGCGGTATTGCGCGCGGGCGACGATCTCCTGGCCGGGATAGCAGCCCTTGCGGAAATCGACCCCGCCGATCATCTCCAAGTTCACCATCTGCGGCACGAACTGGTCCTGCGTCGCGCGCGTGATGAGCGGCCGGCCGGCGCGGATTTCCTGCAGCGTCCATTGCACTTCGTCGGCGTTCGCGGGCGCAGCGAGCTCCGCCGCGGCTCCCAGCTGCAGGAAGCGCCGCTCGCCGACGCGCACGGTGACGACGTTGCCCTGCCATGCGACGTCCGGCCCGGCGAGATCGGCGTCCCAGACGCCGAATTGCGCCCAGCGCTCGCTCTCGTCAGCGACCTTCACCTTCGAGCGAAGGACATACATCCCGAGGCGCTTCGCCACCGGCTCTGCAAGATCGTGCGCGAGCTGCAGCAGAAATCCGCCGGGCGAGGGCACGACGAGAAACGTCGCGAGCAAGCGCCCTTTCGCCGAGCACCAGCCGGCGAGCATCCAGCGATCGGCGCTGAGGTTCTCGATGTCGTTGGTGAGCTGCCCGTGCAAAAAGCCACGCGCGTCGGGACCTGTCACCGACAGTAAGCCATAGCGAGTTAGGCGCGCGCGCTGCATCGTAGAATCGCGGGACTTCATCATTTTACCGCGGAGCACTCTGAAAACTTTTTTCGCGTTGGTGGTGCTCGGGGTGCTCGGCGGAGGTGGTTACGTCGCCTGGTACGTGAGCTCACCGGTACCGATGACGACCGTGCCGGCCGAGCTCGAGATTCCGCAGGGCGCCGGGTTTCGCACGGCCGTGGCACAACTCGAGCGCGCCGGCGTGAAGGTGCGGCCCTATCAGTTCGAGGCGCTCGCGCGCGCGCTC